>JAZLDO010000033.1:0-2826 GCA_045614825.1 Candidatus Aphodosoma sp.
GTGTCTCGGTCGGCAAATCAAAAAATACCATAACCCACATAACACGATATTCACTAAAACGATTATACATATTTTTTTACATAGTTGGATAGACTATTTTGCGAGCCTCACCAGCATAGCATTTCTGCAACGAGCTGGTAGTCAACCCTACAGCCACCATAAGCGGACTGCGCTTGCCATTGATTGTAACATCGAGCGTAGGCACGGTGAGCAGTTCAGCCTTATGCTGTTTCTCCAATGTTTCAATAGCTCCATATTTGTCGTAGAGCGACATCACCAATCGGTCGACATAAGGTCGATAAGGCTCCATCACATCATCGGCAAGACAATAGGCATTGTATTTGTTGCGATGGTGCATGCCCCACGTAGGCAACAATCCACTACCCACCAACGCTCGAGCCACCACGGCACGCAGTATGGCATAACCATAATTAAGCATATTATTGGGAGCAACGCCCTCTCTATCACGCTTAAAGTCCTCAATCATAGGGAAAGCCTCTTTCCAATAATAAGCTGCAGCACGAGCCTCGAGATTCATAGCATCGCCACTGCGCACATCCATTGCCCAGCGTTGCATATTGACTACATTTAGTCCACGCACATCGCGAAGCACAGCTGCTTGATTCTCGATTTTAGCTATGATAGTCTGTTGCCAAAGTTGCTTTTGTAGTGGTAGCGACGCCTGTAGTTGATAGCGAAAGCGCTCAGTTTGAGTAGAATTACCACAAAGCGGAAGCATCAACCCAACAGGCAACCTTTGTTTATCGCAAGTGATAACGGCACAATTATTTTCGAGCAGAGCCTCCAGCAGTCCCTGAGTGATGGTGATTTGCTGATGGTCTAGCACCACCACTCCAATATCCTCGATAGGAATAGTGGCGTGCGCCTCTTTGCGAAACGACTCAGGCAAAGAGTCGTTTTTCTCCACTTCAGGCAATCGTAGAACCAATTGGTTCTGCTTCAGACTGAGATATGAAGAATTGCCGAAATATAGTGTGCGTTTTATCATTTTAATATTCTCCTACACTTACAATTTGACCAATATGATTTACTCTTACTTTAATAATTCCTTTTAAATCATTTATACCAACACGCTTCCAAGCTAAACCTTTTAACTCTTTAACGTCATTTACAGTAGTTTCTAAATGATGTCTAAATGAATAATCTTTGGTCGCTATTTTCTGCACCCTATACAAATTCTGACTTATCAACTCATTGTTCATTGGGTTCATCAAGTCAATTTCTGATGGGTCGAAAACGCAAACTCGTTCTTCTTCGCCAGCATTGTTGACACGAGTTTCGTAGCGAGGGAATACAAAATATTCGTTTTGCTTCATAGTGAACAAGAACTGCCATCCCTCATCTGCCTTATATTGCTTATCAACAATAGGCAAACCTTGCATAACACGTTGCGTAGCTTCGTACATACTGACCACTTGCTCTTGAAGATTGCCATCAGCATCACGATATATAGCTACATGGTGATTGCTACCTGTAGATACAAAATCGGCACTCTGCTTTTTACCTTCGGCATCGAGTAGTAATTGACCATCTTTATCGTGTTTATCATGCAAAGCTACAGCATTGCTAACGCCCAAAATAGTTACTCGTTTAATCTTAATACCCTTCTCTTTGTTCAAATAAATTGGATTTTCATCGAGATTAGCAAAGGCTTTTTTAGCATCGCCTTTATACTCATCCAAACGACTTTGCAATATAGCACGCACGCCAGCATCGACCACTTTATCAAGTTTAAGGTCTGGTGAAATCTCTTTACGAATAGTATATCTTTCAATGAGTTCTACACATTTCACTTTGTCGGCAAGCTTTTCAGTTTGATGAACATTGAGATAGATAGGATTTTTCTCGAGCGAATTTTTGCCTGTAAAAGCCTTTTTGGCATCGCCACCAAACTCGCAAAGTCGAGCCAATAGAGCCTCACGTTCGCGAGCATTTGCCACTCTACGTATCTGTTCTAATGTCATCGCTGCACCAACTTTCACATAAGCAGTTGCATACTCTTGCGAGCGACCATAAATTGTCTCTTTATGCAACATGCCACGTGGCGTAAGTTCTACTTTTTTGTTAATTCCACCTTTGGCTTTGGTTGTGTTCAAATTGCGAGTGACCACTTTGTTTTTTGCCTTGATTGATACCAAAATCTCGCCAAGATGACGACGAGCCTCAGCACGCAATTCGCCTAATGGCATTGGTGGATTGAATAATAGGTGACCATCGGATGTGCGATGCAACTCTTTTTGTTCGATGCCATAGATAGAACTTGACCTATCGCTACGAGCGTTGAGATTGTTGAGATATTGAATGAAACTTGGTTTAGTGAACGCAATAGTAAGTGCATCCATAGCATGATGGCGGTGGTCGTTGCGTTTAGTCCAATCTTTGATACGAGGCAAACGATGACCATCGCGATTTTCTTCGAAATAAGTAAGCCCCTGACGGTCGTATTTATCCCAATTGAGCTCTTGTAAAACATTGATAAGTTGCCAATCTTCACGAAGTCGGTCGGTGATAGAGCCTGTAGTAGAAACCACAAATGGCACTAATTCGAGCAACAATTCGCGCGATTTTTTGGCAATATATTGTGTATCGCGAAGGTCGCGCTCGATAAAATCTTTTGGGATATCGGCTTCGGATGTCAAAAGGTTGCGTTTTTTGCCTCTTGAGAGATTCAAATCATCTATAGCACGCAAATAGCGTTCAATACCCTCTTCGCCATATTTTTCGCGTACATAGTCGTAGGCAGTTTTATTGCCTTTCTCGATATTGATGTCGCGAGCCTCGAGTGTTTTATTGGCGAAAGAATCA
>JAZLDO010000034.1:0-52105 GCA_045614825.1 Candidatus Aphodosoma sp.
ACAAATTTTCGAGCAATAAAAAAAGTATAGACAAAATAAATTGTCCATACTTTTCTTATTTTTTCAATGTAACCGACTTAATGATTATGCTTTTTTGCAATATTCGTCAGATACAGTCAATTTTTTACGACCATGAGCGCGGCGTGCAGCCAATACACGACGACCATTTGCTGTAGCCATTCTTTCACGGAAACCGTGTTTGTTTCTTCTTTTACGATTAGAAGGTTGGAAGTCGGAGGCCAAGCGGTCTTAGGAAGACAATTAGGGGCTACAACTCCTTGGCTCACAGAACGACATGGCTACGTCCGACTTGCGACGTGCAGCCAATACACGACGACCATTTGCTGTAGCCATTCTTTCACGGAATCCGTGTTTGTTTCTTCTTTTACGGTTAGAAGGTTGGAATGTTCTTTTCAGTGCTTCAATATTTTAATTGTTTTACTTCCCACTAATTCGGGTTGCAAAGGTAGTCATTTTTTTCGACATAGCAAACTATTTCACCTCTTTTTTACAAAAAACTTTCGTTTAGTCCTTAAATATAGGGCTTTTATCGTTTTTTTTTCGTACCTTTGCACCCGATTTCTAATGCAATTTTGCGATTTTAACAGCAAATATTACAATAACTACACCATATTTTATCTGCTTTTTTTCGCAAAACTCTCATTTTTAACTGCAAAATCACTCAAATACAATGGATAAAAAACTCTTCATCGAAACCTACGGCTGCCAAATGAACGTAGCCGATAGCGAGGTAGTGGCTGCCATTATGCAGTCTGATGGCTATATGCTCACCGACAAAATCACCGAGGCTGACGCCATTCTCGTAAACACTTGCTCTATCCGCGACAATGCCGAACAAAAAGTACTCGGTCGCCTACAATATTTCCAATCACTTCGCCGCAAAAACAAAAATCTTATCGTTGGCGTAATTGGTTGTATGGCAGAACGCGTGCAAGAAGATTTAATAAACAATCACGGAGTTAATTTCGTAGCTGGTCCCGATGCTTATCTCGACCTACCTAACCTTGTAGGAGCTGCCGAACGTGGCGAAAAAGCTATCAACGTCGAACTATCTACTACCGAAACCTACAAAGATGTGCTCCCTGCCCGCATCGGCAAGACAATCTCAGGCTTCGTCAGCATCATGCGTGGCTGCAACAATTTCTGCTCTTACTGTATCGTGCCTTACACTCGTGGACGCGAACGTAGTCGCGACCTCAACAGCATCATCCGCGAAGTAAAAGACCTCGACGCTAAAGGCTACAAAGAAGTTACACTTCTCGGTCAAAACGTCAACTCTTATAAATACGTAGATGGCGACACCACAATCGGTTTCCCCGAACTCCTCGAGCGCGTAGCCGAAGCAGTACCAACTATGCGTATCCGCTTCACCACATCACATCCTAAAGACATGAGCGATGCCACCCTCGAAGCCATCAGCCGCCACCCTAATCTCTGTCGATTCATCCATCTTCCTGTGCAAAGTGGTAGCAACTCCATCCTCAAAAGCATGAATCGCAAATACACTCGCGAATGGTATCTCGACCGCATCGCTGCCATCCGCCGTATATTACCTGATGCTACAATCGGCACCGATGTCTTCTGTGGTTTCCATGGCGAAACTCTCGAAGACCACGCACAAACTCTCTCACTTATGCGCGAATGTGCATTCGACCAAGCCTTCATGTTCAAATACTCCGAACGTCCTGGCACATTTGCATCTCGCCATTTGCCCGACAATATCGACGAAGAAGAAAAAGTGCGCCGCTTAAACGAAATCATCGCTCTCCAAGTCGAACTAAGCCACGAATCCAACAAACGAGACATTGGCAAAACTTTCGAAGTCCTCATCGAAGGCTACTCAAAACGCAGCCGCGAACAATTCTGTGGACGTTCATCTCAAAACAAAATGATAGTATTCCCTAAATCAGGACACAAAATAGGAGACCTCGTCATGGTTCGAGTTACAGAAGTACCCGCCGCCACTCTAATCGGCGAAGTTGTAGAATAAAAAAAATGCCTTCAATTGAAGGCATTTTTTATTTCCCCATATCCAATTCCGAACGTTTCTTGCGTCCAAAACTGCGATATTCATCATATTCTATCTCTACGTCTGGCTCAACCAACTGAGCATCTACTGGCAATCTGAATTGAATATATTTAATATCTATACCACGAGCCAACCACTGACGTTCATAATATGTCTTTATCTCCAACACAGGATCATCAGTTACATCACGATAAAGATTCTCCGTAACCACATTCACAGGCAAACCACTTGCCTCTGCCATCAAACGCGTATAAGTAAACAAAAAGTTACTATCGCTTTTCAAGTGCACCAATCCACCATCTACCAACACCTTTTTATATAATCCCATAAAATATGTAGATGTCAAACGTTTATTCACCTTCTTCATCTGTGGGTCAGCAAAGGTAATCCATATTTCGCTCACCTCTCCTGGTGCAAAAAAGTGCTCTATAGCATTAATTCCTGTACGAAGAAAAGCGCAATTCTTCAATCCCGACTGATGCGCCTCTGTTGCTCCAGTCCACATACGCGCACCTTTGATATCTATTCCAATAAAGTTCTTTTCAGGATACTGACGCGCCAACCCTACTGCATATTCACCCTTACCGCATCCCAATTCCAACACAATAGGATTATTATTACCAAAATAATGCTCTCCCCAATGCCCACGCATTTCAAATTGAGCACCTGTCTTTACTATATCATTATACGACAATTGGAACACGTTAGGCAACTGTTCCATATCAGCAAACTTTTTTAATTTATTTTTTCCCATATATAAAATTAATAGCAAAAAATCCCTATCCCTTACTCTCTGCTCCTTATTCCTTAACTAAAACTTGCATCCCAATATTAGTAACTCCTCGCAACTCATCCTCACGCATTCCCTGACGAATTTCATATCTATACACACCCTCTTGAGAATAATGCAAATCCTCTTTATAGTAATAAAGAGAAGTGTATAACGACCCTATACCCGAACCCAACCAACGACCATAATTATCAGCAAGATAATACTCTATTGTATCACACACCACAGTACTATCAGGAGCAATTTCTGAAACAAAAAGCCAAAGATTTTGATACATATAGTCCCCACTATTACGAATCAATATTGCCGACTCATAATCTGTCGTAGTATCAGTAACCTCAACTTCAAAACAAGCCACACTATCGCAATGCCAAGTAGGATTTGCTACTCGCACCGAATTATCATACACCACATTCGAATTACAGCCCACCAATAAAACTGCTACTAACAAATTAGAAATATATTTCACAAATTTATTCATTGTCATCTTCTCTACGATTTCTATAGTTTGAACGATGTTCATTAGATTGTTGACCATTTGATCTACGTCCACCATTGCGATAACCATCTCGTCCACCTCTATCACGACGTTCGAAACGACGATGTTCGCCACCTTGCTTTTTATCGAAACGAGTCAAACTATCTTGTCCAACTACATTTTGATAATCAATTGAAGCAACCTCAGGTTCTCCCTCTTTCACCACCAACGACACCACCTTCTCACCACGACGATTGATAGCCATAATCTCTTTTGCTCGTTCAACACTAATCACTTGCAAATTAGCAGGAATATTTTGGTCTGAACTATATGTCAACTGACGTTTAAACACATCAGCCTTAAAGAAATAATACGTACCTTCAACAGTTTCCAACGGAATATCTTTTGATGGAAAATCTTTTTGTGCATCTATATACATCGGAGCCTCAAAATTCACACAACATTTAATTTTAGCACATTGCCCTGCCAACTTCAACGGATTAGTACTCAAATCTTGATAACGCGCAGCTGTAGTAGATACGCTGACAAAGTTACTCATCCACGTAGTACAACACAACTCACGTCCACAAGGTCCTATACCTCCAATACGCCCCGCCTCCTGACGTGCACCAATCTGCTTCATCTCGATACGCACACGAAACTCTTCTGCAAACACCTTAATCAATTGACGAAAATCAACACGATCATCAGCAATATAATAGAATATAGCTTTGCTACCATCTCCTTGATACTCTACATCACCAATCTTCATTGCAAGCATCATATCTTTCGCAATCTTACGAGCACGAATCATCGTTGATTGCTCTTTAGCCTTCGCCTCTTCATATTTTTCCATATCAACTGGTTTAACCTTACGATAAACTTTACGAACCTCATAACGCTCCATATTGATACGATTTTTCTTAATCTGACTCAACACCAAACGACCCATCAATGTCACAACACCAATATCATGCCCAGGATTTGCCTCTACAGCCACCATATCACCTTTCTCTATCGCAATATGCTCACTATTCACAAAATACCCCTTACGCGTATTCTTAAACTGCACCTCTACAAGATCAGTGTCTAATTGTGCCTCTGGCAAATCTGCCAACCAATCCACCACAGGTAATTGTTGCAACGTATTACCCTTAAATCCTTTCACTCCAGGATTACTACCACCATTATTTAATGTTATCTCTTCCATAATCAAATTGAAAATTGAGAATTGCGAATTGAGGAATAATTACTATTTTCTGGTATATCTAGAATTTCCAATATATCCAGTATATCCTAACTAACTAGTAACTACTAATTACTCTTTACTAATTACTAATCCCTACTCCCTACTCCTTTTTAAAAGTTTATATAAAAGTATTTCTAAATGAAACAAAATAATCTTAGTATTCCCATTTTGTGCAATCTGCGCCTCTGCCAACGCCAACTCTTCCATTATCTGCACCACATTCTTTTCATGTATAAACGGTGCAAACTTCATCGCAAAAGCCATCTCTGCACTATTCATATAGGTCAACTCCCTATTACGCAATCGCAAAATAAAGTTTTCCCGTATCAATCTCTGCGCTTTCTGTAGGAATCTTATCTGTCCTTCACGTGGCAAAGCCGCCACCTGTTCAGTCCAACTCTTTATTCCTTTTACATCCAAATTCCAAGCTAAACGCATCATCTGCACAAAAAGCTCAAAATCATAACGTGCATCTTCACTCTCTTTCATCAATCCAAGCATACATCCCCAACTTCCCATCGCATTTTTTATCAAATACGCCACCTCTTCATCTTCTACACTATATCTCTCACGCAAAGCTATTTCCATATCCTTCTTATCTATCGGAGGCACGGCTATACGCTGACAACGACTATAAATCGTACCCAACACATCATCTACCCTATCACTTACCAACATAAACACCGTATCAGGCGATGGTTCTTCCAATATTTTCAACACCTTATTAGCACACGCATCATGCATCTTCTCAGGTATCCATACAAGCATCACCTTATATTGCCCTTGATATGGCTTAAATGTCAACTTACGAATAATCTCCTCTCCCTCTGCAGCATAAATCTGCACTGTTTTACCATCAGAAGCCTCATTCATCCACTCCGCAAGCGAAATGTATGGATTCTTCAACACCGCACTACGAAACACATCAACCACATCACCACACACCTTCACTCCATCACGAGTAGCTATTGGAAATACAAAATGTAAGTCTGGATGCGACAATTTTGCGAATTGCACGCATGACGGACACCTTCCACAAGACTCACCACCCTCTCTATGTTCACAACAAATATACTGAGCCACAGCCAACGCAAGAGCCAACTTACCTACACCCTCAGCACCTGTATATAACTGAGCATGAGGTATTCGCCCCGAATCAACCATCTCTATCAGACGACGTTTCAATTCACTATGACCAACTATATCCCTAAAAAACATATTTCATCTAATTTAACTTGCAAAGATAATATTTTTTTCTCAAAAAAACAATACCTCCTAAAAACTTGTTTTTTCAAGAATATATTCGTAACTTTGTACTCTATAAATAAACTTTCAACACAAAAACAAATCAAAAAATTGAAACATGAAAAACTTAAAATCTACCCTTATTGCAATCTTCGCAATCACTGCAATCATTCTCTCTTTCTCTTCTTGTTCACCAGAAGCCAATTTTGACGAAACTCTGCTTTATGGCAAATGGCAAGAACACAACACCCAAAATTTTGAAGTATATCACGCAGACGGAACAGGTTACACTTGGGACGAAGCCGACGACATTACCGAAGCCGAAGCTCAACCTTTCGAATGGACCCTCGAAGGCGATGATTTAACACACATCCACATCATGGAAATGGGTGCAAACATCCCTAAAGTATACACCGTAACAAAACTCACAGCCACCGAACTCGCCTACGAAGATGAATTCAACAAAACCCACACTTTCGGTAAAATTCAATAAAACCATCACAAAAAAATACCCACTCTCAGTGTGTATTCACTAATCTAATAATTCTTTACTTTTAGCTACCTTCAAGCAAGGTTCTTCATAGGATAACCATACCTTCAGAATACACACTCTAAGTGTGTACTACCCCCAAGCAAAGTGCAAGCAACCTGCAAGCAAGAAAACCTCCATATCCAACAACCACTCACAGTAGGTATCAACTTCTAAAATTACACTAAAATAAACTCTAATTAGTTAGAAATAGTAGAAACACTACAACCTTTCATTTATCAAAATTCTATAGAATCAAAATACCAAAAGGAAATAGAAAATAGACCTACTCTATAAATCAAAAAGCAAATATAATTATTCACACAACTACAAAACCGCAATGAAAAAAGCTCTAAAAATCACAGCCATCACCCTCTCTAGTATCATAGGCATACTCCTCATCACCATCATCATCGTATGCAACATAGTCTTTTCCCCAAAGACTCTTACCCCTATAGTACGCAACAACGTAGGCCGTTTCATCACATGCCATGCCGACCTCGACACAGCCGAACTTACATTTTTCTCCACATTCCCTAACTTTGCTATCAACCTCAGCAATGTCAAAGTAATCAATCCAACCACTGACGCTCAATCCGACACACTTGCCCACATCGGCCAACTTACCGCATCTGTCAACGTCAGCCAATTCCTATTTCATGGCAACCTCATAATCAATCAAGTACAACTCAACAATACATCAGCCAACATCTTCTGCGACTCGCTTGGCAACACCAACTACAACATCGTAGCCCTCTCTTCTACCGACGAAGATACAGATACATCTTCGACATCTCTCTTCGATCTACTACAAGTCAACAACGTAGAAATAAACAATCTATCCGCTTCATACATAGACCAAAACTCAGGCATCAATGCAAGCATCAATGGCATCAACGCCACCCTATCTGCCCAACTACAAGGAGCCAACGGCAACATCAATGCACAATGCATAATGCATAATGCACAATGCATAATAGACAATACACAATGCACAATAGATAATGCACAATTAACCACATCAGGAGAACTTAAAGATAATCATTTCGATGGCAAACTTGCTATCACACTACCTTCTACAACCTTCGATCTCAATGGCGACCGCCTTCTCGACAGTGTCGCTCTCCGTGCCAACATCCCTGCTGAGCTCAACCTCGACATAATGCACATCAACCTCAAAGAGGCTCTTCTTGCCATCAACTCTCACGAAATCAACCTTAATGGAGTAGCGCAACTCGACAGCGACGACATCAACCTCGACATGCAATTTGCCACTAACGAATGGAATCTCGAAGAACTCATCACCCTCGTGCCTGAGTCTTATTCCAACCTGTTAGATGGCATCAACGCAAGCGGAATAGCATCACTTTCAGGCTCTGCTCGTGGCACTTACAACGACTCTATCATGCCTATCATCTCTGCCAACTTGCAATACACCGACGGCAAAGTCTCCTACTCTGCTCTCCCATACAAACTTCACGACGTCAACGCCTCTCTTTCTGCCGATATCAACCTAAACAATGATGGCATATCTAATGCAACAATCCAATCTCTCAAAGCTCACACTGGATCTATGTGGATCGCAGCCGATGGCTCTATCAACGACCTTCTTGGCAACATGACGTGCAATCTCAACATCACAGGCGACCTCAACCTCCCTGAACTCCGCCCGCTCCTTCCTGAGGATATGAAAATCAATATGACAGGTCGCGCTAATGCCGATATATCAACTCGTTTCAATCTTGACGATGCCACTAACCTACGTCTCGACCGTATCACTGCCGATGCATCTATTAAATATACCAACCTCGATGTGCTCTACAACGATAGCATCGCAATCAAAGATCCTAAAGGTACACTAAATCTCACCCTCCCAAGCCCTCACACCAACAAACACTTCAAAGAGCTTGCCCAATTAACACTCAATTCATCTAACCTACAAGCCAACTTAAATATTCCAGAGTCAAATACTCAACTCTCAACTCTCAACTCTCAACTCTCAATTGGCATCAGCGACATTCTCGACACTACCCAATTCTATACCGCTGTGTGCCAATTCAATTTCGACCGCCTTCAAGGCTCTATGGACACTATCAACTTCGACATCACCCAACCCGAAGGCACTCTCGAAATCTACCCTATGCGCTCTAACAAAAAGAACCCTACTTTCACTGTTGCCTATGCCAACGAAGCAATCAAAGCCAATATGGGTTCATTCTTCAACATCAATACACAAGAACTCAAAATCGAAGCTAAAACCGATTACAACAAAGAAAAAGAAAACCTTCTCGACCAACTCAATCCTACTATTAAATTCGATTTCAACAATGGGCTTGTCAATGTCGATGGTTTCGATGCCGAAATCAACATTCCAGCAATCAAATTCAGTTTCCGTCCAAACAATTTCGACATCGAACAATCTCGCATTATCATTGACGATTCCGATTTCGCTCTTTCTGGCAATATAACCAACCTAAAAAACTTCTCAAAAGGCCATGGTTTGCTTCGTGGTAATCTCAAGTTCGAATCAGAGCAAACCAATATAGACCAACTTATGGATCTCATCAACGGCCTTGGGGTCGATAACTCAGCCACCGACGAGATAGTCATCTCCGACGAAAACACCGACTTCGCCCTTGCCGATACTCAACAATCTACAATAGAGACACAATACATTGCCTCTCAATCCGATTCTCTGCAAACCGAAGAACCTAACCCTTTTATGGTTCCTAAAAAGGTAAATATCACTCTCGACACACGCATCCAAAAAGCTATTTTTGGCAACACCGACATCGAAAATCTTGGAGGCAAACTCACCATCAAAGATGGAGAGGCCATCCTCGAACAAATGGGCTTCACTACCGATGCAGCCGAGATGCAACTCACTGGCATCTATCGCTCTGAACGTCGCAACCACCTATTTGCTGGTCTCGACTTCCACCTTATTAACATCGACATAGCCAAACTCATCGACCTCGTGCCTCAAATCGACACAATCGTTCCTATGCTCAGCTCTTTCGCAGGCCGTGCCCAATTCCATATCGCTGCCGAAACTTACCTCCGCGCTGACTACTCGCCTAAAATCTCTACCCTCCGCGCAGCAGCTGCTCTCGAAGGCAAGGACCTCGTACTCCTCGACAGCGAAACTTTCTCTACTATTGCCAAATACATGATGTTCAATAAAAAAACCGAAAATATCGTAGATTCTATCTCTGTCGAGATGACTGTCTTCCGCGACGAAGTTGATCTCTACCCGTTCCTCATAGCTATGGACAAGTGGCAAGCCGTCCTCTCTGGCCGTCACAATCTCGACAACTCATTCAACTACCACATCTCGCTCACCGATTGTCCTCTCCCTACTCGACTCGGACTCGATGTAAAAGGCACATTCGACGACCTCAAATTCGCACTCGTACCTTGCAAATACAAAGCCCTCTATAAACCCGAAAAACAAGGCGCTACCGAAAAACAAACCCTTGCCCTCAAAAAAATCATCTCCGATTCTCTTAAAGACAATGTAAAATAAAAACAGGCGTATAGGTCAAAAACATTGCTGTCCGACAAAATATCCTACCAGGGGGGGGGGGGGGGTAATCCCCGTCGGTATTCTATCGTCCCTACGGGACTTTTCTTAAAACATGTAATACAAATTACAAGCCCCCTATCATAAAATTATCTCATATTTCCTTTATCTATTATCCTTTTAAGCAATTAATTTATTTTTTATCGGACTGCAATAATAAACATAAAACAAATAGGCTGAGTTGATAATATATCAAACTCAGCCTATTTTGCTTATTTTATATTAGTTACTTCACTATAAGTTTGCCTACATACAAGTCGCCTGTTCCTGTCATAACTCGAACGTAATACAATCCACTTACATTAACACCTGTAATTGCAACTGGATAGTGCGTTGGATATTCCATTGCTATAATTTGTCCAACCGAGTTAACTATCTCAATACGCAAACCTTGTTGTTCTTCGGCTGTGAATTCACGATTTACATAAGTCATTTGACCGCCACTAATAGGGTTAGGTGCTATAGTCAATGGCAATGCATAAATATTATCGATAGCAGTGATAAACTCAAGCGTAAGATTTACTATAGAATCACAACCTAAAGAAGTTACAAATGATTCTGTATATTTGCCCGCCTTAGTTAAGGTCTTTTCTCCAAACTCATAATGTTCTCCATCAAGAAGAGTAACCACAGTATCTACATGCGCTGTAGGAACAAACTCTACATGCAATTCTATTACAGAATCGCAACCTTCAACTGTCTTCACTGTTCTATACAAAACTGTGTCAGCATTAATTTCACCAGCATTCACTTGGAAACCGAAACCTACATATTCATATCCTTCACAAACATAATCTTCAAACAAGCCACGCATTGGATCTCTAACTTCTAATGTCAATTTCACAATAGAATCACACCCCAAAACATTGACTAAAGAATCGTAATAAACACCTGTTTCTGTCAATTCACGAGCACCAAGAAGATAACTTGATCCGTGACAAATAGAAGTTTCTAATTCGACATACTTAGGCAAGACTGTCAAATTCAAAATCTCAATACTATCACAACCATTTACATTCAAATGTTTATGCTCATAACGTCCCGAAGTTGTTAATTCTGAACCATTCCAAACAAAAGGTTCTCCCTCGCAAATAGTCATAGAAGATTCAAATGTAGTTGGAATAACCACAAGTGTAAGAATCTTAATCGAATCGCAAGAACCTGGATTAGGAATAGTATCTACATAAATACCAGTTTCATTATAAGATTTATCACCTAATTTATAACTATCTCCCTCACAAATTGTAGCATAAATATTTTTACGCAAATCAAGAACCTCAAGATGCAAATATGCCACTGAGTCGCATCCACAACTAGACATGCCTCGATACCACACTTCATACACATTTGTCTCTATACAAGAGATATCGCCCCACATGTATATATCGCCACGACATATTGTATCGTATGTATGACTTGATGACATTGGATTTACAGTTACCTCAAGATGTTTAAGTGTATCACAATTGTTTGATGTTACAAATTTAGTAAATGTATTTACTCCCACAAACAATTCGTTGCTTGAAACAGAGAATCCATAACCAATGAAACCTTCACCTTGACAAACCGAAGCTCGTTCTGTTTTTTCACCTGCATAACAAGCAATACGCACATCATCCACGCCTATAATACCGCCTTCTTTATTGGCTTTTGCATCAACTGTAAATGCCAATTGTATTGTATCGCCTTTATAAGCCGATAATTCTAATAGTCTTTGTTGCCAATCAGAGTGCCCACCCTCAAAAATCACATCAGAGAACTGACGAGCACCAGCACCTATCACTTCAACTTTCAATTTATCTGTATGTGTAAGGTTTCTATAACTATACGAAAGAATAGTATTATCCTCTACGAATATCATTGGCGAAACAAGAACTGCCTCTCCATACAATTCCGATGTATTTACTGAAACAGACTTATTACCGCTTTCAGCTTTTACAACCCAATTTTTAGAATAATCTGTAAGAACTGTTTTCGACATATTATCCCAACATACAGGAATAAAACCAGATGCGGTATTTTCGAAGTTTTGAGTAAATGTAGGTAATGCAACATCACAATCAGTTGTGAATATAAGTTCTACCCAATCGGATTCTTGCAATGGATTGTCAATGATAGCACGAACAAGTACTCTATAAGTAGTTGCAGGTGAAAGATTATCAAAACTATATACCTCATCTTGTGTCTTAACATCCAATAGTTTTTCTGAATCACGATACAATTGCACTTGATAACGATCAGCCAATCCAATCCACGAAACTTGAGCCGATGTTTTGGTGATTGTGTCAACAGCCAATTGATCTGGTTTGCCAAATTTGAGCACTTCTACTTTGAAATTATCAACATTAGCATATTTCACCGACATACCCACATTCATTGTGAAACCTAAATCATAAACACCTGTTGCTTGTGGTACAAATACACGACGAATTTCTCGGTATGCTTCATAATCAAGTTCGCGTTCGGTGAGTACTTCATTATTTGCAAAATCAACCAATTGTAAGGTTGTTCGTCCTCGTTCCATATCTTCCACTGGTGACATAATACCCCAAGCAGAAATACAATATAATTTTCCTTCTTCGAGATAGAACTGACGAGAAACATTTGCCACATTATTACCTCGTGCTAATGTGAGATATTTAGAACCTTCCATTGCGTATGCATTTTCTGATATCTCAACATCAGAAGTTACATAAACAGGTTTATCATAGAACTTATATGACAAAGTCCAACAATTATCTAAATTAACATTATCAACATAATTTTCAAAACCTTCGATATATGGTTTTGCTTCTGTAACTTTGATTGGCGAACAATCAGTAGTAAACGAAATCATTTGCCATTCAGATGCGATGTTTGCATAACATTGCGATTTAACAAACAAATAATAAGTTGTATTACCTGCCAAACCTTCGAACGTAACAGAGTCGGCAGTCACGGTGTCTGTAGCAAATGCCAAACTCACATCGGAAGATGCCGAAATAGCACAAACTGAATTTGACTCATTATAGTTTGTAAATGTAACAGTTACCGATTGATAATCTACCTTCGAGATATTCAACTCGTCGATTGCGGCACAAGCCTCTTTATCGATTGCAATATTGTCGATCCACAATGGCAAAGTGCCTGTGTATGTTCCTTTGTTATACCATTGAACGACAAGTTTATATCGACCAGCTTCGGCAATGAAGAAAGGATTAATTGAATGTGTTGTTATTGATTTATTAGACAATATGCTACCACCATCGAGCACAATACATTCGGCAGGGAGAGTAGCTTCGTATGTAGTAACATTTACACTACCTATGCGTTTGCCGTCTTCGATTGTATATGATGTAGGAACGAGGAATACTCTACCATAATCCAATTTTGAACCTTCCGATTTCCAATCGTATGATATAGTATATTGTCCTTTTTCTAAATTCAATAAGCGATAAGCATACGTTGCTGACTCTGTCTTACTATCATAACCATATTCAGCATCTGCACCTTTTTGTGGTTCTGAAGTAATATACAACGATTTGGTATCTCCACCTACAACAAATCCATTTTTCTGATTTCCATTAAGTATCACCCATTGCGAATTTTCATCATCGCTACTAAAATCAACAGAATAAGGAATATTTGCAGCGGCTTTTTCTGTATGGAATGATACTGATTGATAATTAGATGAACCATCCACGCCACACATAGCACGCACAAACAAATAATAATCGGTTGCAGGTTCAAGATTTGCCAACTCTATTGTTTTTGATTCAGATACTCCTGTGAACAAATAATCATCTACGTTATCAACTTTACACAAACGATATTCGTACGACTCGACATCCGCAATTACAGAGACCTCAAAGTTAGCACTTACATCACTAATATTAAGTGGTAATAATGCTTCTGGCATAGGACATGCTACCTTACGAATAGAAATATCATCAATTGCTAAAGGTGTCTGTGCTCCACCTGATGCATTATTATACCATTCGATAACCAAATTATATCTAACGGCTTCATTAAATACGACATCAACTACTACATCATTCCATTTAGGTGAAACATTCAAACCTTTATCATCACCAAGCATAATACATCCAGGGACGGCATCCATATAAGAACTGATACGTCTGCCTGCAACAATTTCTTTCTCAACTGGAGCAAGATACACTTTACCATAATCGGCATTATAAGCATCGGTACGCTCACCAGTGCATTTCCATGAATAAGAAATTGTGTATTGTCCTGGTTCAAAATCAAACATACGATAAACATAAGACGAAGATGCGACACCAATAGAATATTGATTCAACTCACCATCATCGGTTATATACAAAGCCTTATCCCCTGATTTAACCCCTAATTTATCTTCTCCAATAACAAAATAGTTAGTTTGACCTTCTCCGCAATACACCCAATTACTACTTTCCTCATCTTCGAAACTAGATACATAAGGCAAAGTAGGAGCATAAGCCAATGTACGGAATCTAATAGATTCCCAATCTGAATATTTGTCGGCAGAACATTGGCAACGAACCTCAAATCGATAGTTAGTAGCAGAGGTTAGATTATCGACTACGACCGAAGCAGATGTTGTTGTTCCATTGACAATTTCGGCATCATCCAAGAACAAACGATACTCAAAGATTGTTCCTGCGTTATTCTTATGATTCCAATTGAGTGTTACTGAGGTTGCAGCCCTATCCGCAACCACTAAATCATCGATCTCATAACAATAGTCGGTTGGTACAATCTCAATATTATCAAGACCAGCCCAAATAGCAGTTCTATCTTTAGGATTTCGGTTATAACGGAATACTATATATTTATCTTCTAAATCTATTTTGGCATCGGTATCTGCGAATGAATAGAGATACGACTCAAAACCATGAATTGAAGAGAATGGCAATTCTACAAGTCGAGTATATGATTGTTCGACATTAAGGTCAGCCATAACGCCCAACTCCAACGACGTTGCCACGGTTGGATAGTCAGCATCAAACTCATTACGATAATCGAATGTAATCTTCAAATCACGAAGTGGTGTAGCAATCAAAGGCAAAGCAAAATACAAACAATGATCAGGCGATGAAGACAAAACCAAACCTTGGTTGCCAGCACTAACATATGAGCGTGTGTTCAATTCAGCAGAAGGATATGCCTCCTCTGCCGATTTGAAACTAAAAATTTTGAAACAGTTATTATCCAAAGATGTTATTCCTTCAAAACCTTCGTAATAAGGGAAATCAACAGCCATCAAACATGCTGTTTGGAATTCAACTGGACCACGCCAATCGCTATAAGTATTTGAGTTACAAACCGAGCGTACATATACCTCATAATTAGAAAGAGGGGTCAAACCTTGCACTTCAAAAGTTTTATTGCTTGTTGCAATTGGAGTTATGGAATTAGGATCAAAACCAACTTGTCCTATTACATATTCCCAATTTGCATTTGAAGTAGTATCAGTTATTTGTATTTCAGCAAATGTATCGTAGGCAATAACCAAACGTGCATTGACAGGACGTTGACAATTTTTCAACTCTTCGACAGAGAAATTGTCGATTAAGACAAACGACTTTTCAACACCCGATGAAGTTGCATCAATTCCAATGCGAATATCATTACCTGCGTAAGCAGACAAGTCGAAATGCAATGTAATTGTGTCATTAGTAACAGCATAACCACTACCTAATACGGTATTGAAATTCTCGCCACCATCAGTCGATAACAAGACGCTGACATTGCCACTATTTTTATTGTACAAATCAAAAGACAACAACGCATTATCGGCATCAGACAAACTGATAGTAGGCGACATCAACATAGATGTGTAATCTTTGAGATATACAAGATTATTATAGTCGTCAACTTCGTATGGCTGTTTGTAGTAATAAGCGCCTGTTGTATGAATCCAATAGTTGCCAGCCTTATTAGGATAAGCCAAACCTTGCTCCCAACATTGAGGTTTATCTAAACCAGTAAATGTTTGATCATAAGGCAATCCATAAGAAGCACATTCTGTAGTTATCTCGCCTGCTTTAGACCACCAACTCTTGTCAACATCAGAACAAATTGCACGAATTTCAAAATTATATGTAGATGCAGGCATAAGCCCTGTTATCGTTGCAGGATTTGAGTTCACAATAGTATCGACTACCACCTCATTTTTATAGTAACCATACACTTGCCATTGGGTTGCTGTACCATTTTCATACCAACGTATTTCACAACTATTTGTAGTTGCATTCTCTACATACACCTCAGATGGCGACAAACAAGTAGGTATTTCTACTATCTCCAAATCATCAATAAAGAACTCTGTACCATTACCCACAACAAATGCTATATATTGAGCATCAACAAATTCCGAATATTCAGGTTTCGCTAAATCAGAAAGATAGCCAATAAATTCACTCCACTCATAGGCTTTTTTGATAACAACATCGGCAACAGCTTCAAACGACTCTAGAGGATTGGTTATATCCTTAATGACACCCACAGATATATGTGCATTATCTTTCGAAGCATGAGCATATCCTTTAATAAGATAATTTGCTAACGATGAGACATTAAACTGAGGTAATATAGTCATTGACTCATACATCTTAAAGGATACCTTTCCACTATATGCCACATAATTCGATGGTTCGGACTTACTTGTATATTCATTATTGAAGTGAGAGCTCCAACAAACTATATTATTCAACTCAGGGTCATCGAAATTGTCATAATAAGGCAAATCAAATGTCGAACAAATTGTACGGAATGTACGAACATGACTCCATTCGCTTGGTTCAGAACACAAAGAACGGAAAGAATAGTAATACTCTTTATTTGTTTCCAAACCATTTATTTCATAATGCTTTTCACGTATAGTATCATGAGCCACATCCGCCACACCATATTCAGGATCAAAATTGACACTTACAACTTTTACTTCCCAAACGTCGGCAATAGAATGGAAATCAATTTCTACTGATTGTGCTGTAATTTTAGATTCCTTTATTTGTACTGGAGGAGCACACTCAATCTCCTTGACACTAAAATTATCAATTACAGAATTATATTGTTGCACTGAGATACCCCAAGTTTCGGTATTTACACCAATATAATATACACCATCTTTAGGAGCATTTATCCAACCTTTATACTCACGCCATTCACTAACGAGTTCACCTACAGCCATAGTGTCGATGAGAGTAGCAATATCTGGTTCATAGAAATATGCCAAATGCAAGTTCATACCAAAGTCGCAATCTTGACGTCCCATAATAGAAACCTCGTAATTGCTATTTGCTTTAAGTTCGAACGGACGGAACAACCATGTAGCATTGTTGTAAGGAAGCACAGCAAACATTTTACCTTCGTATGGAGTCATAGTAACTGCACCATCGTCATTATGAGCACCTGTTTTAGCAACAAATAGAGCAGCATTTGCTTGCTGTTGATAACAACCTAAAACATTTTCATCAACAACAAAATTCTCAAATCCATCCATAAACGGATTATCGAAATCAACCTGCAAAGGATCGCATTGTGTTGAGAATTGATGCACAAATTCACTCCAAGGCCCATAGGAACCATCAGCACACTTACGACGAGCATATAACTCATAATCAGTTTGTGGAGTTAAATCGGTAATAGTCACACTACCTCCTTGTGCATCGAATATTGTACCTGTATTAGGATTAAAACCTGGAGTGCCCACGCTCACTTGCCACACATCAACGTCAGTTGTCAATGTAGTAACACGTGCCACTGTAGTTTTAACGGAATCTATCTTAACATCCATATAGTCACACGATGTTTTTTCGCGAATAACCACATTGTCAATAAAAATAGACATAGTACCTTGATGCACACCCTCGAATATTACATATTTATCACCTTCCGACGCAATAACAAATTCATATTTATACCACCCTGCCTTAGTTACGATAGGAGTAAACTGACTACCTACATTGATATAGCCTAATTTAGTTGCTCCATCAACAGTAGGCAGATCATTCAACAACACATTCAAACCTTCATTATCCACAGCCTCAGTATTGTCCATATCGTGAGGCTCAGGCATACGATACATCCAAAACGAAACTACATACTCCGTGCCTTTGACGAATCTGAATTGTGGCGACACCAATGCCGAGCGAATACCACCACTTGACTTTTGCAATTGTGCCGATGCTGCACCTGATTTAATCAATTCAGGATTCCACATTTTGTCGGCATTACGCACCCACGCCTCATCTTTATAATCTGTAGCAAATTGATCATTAGGATTTCCATACGCTTGACTTTGATATTGACGCCAACAATGAGGAGGGAATCTCTCTTCATCAAAAGTTTGTACGTAAGGCAATGCAGTTATAGCATCACAATCTGTCTCAAACCTCTCAGTGAACATCACAGGTTCGCCTAAATCACCAGCTCCACAGTTAGAAACAATGCGAGCCGACACTGTATATTGCATACCTGGCGATAAATTAGCTAAAGTCAACTCAGGAGTATTTTCAACAACCACAGTTTCTGTTATTTCAGTTTGACCGCCAACAATAGTATAAACGACATTCCATTTAGATTCATTTAAACCTTTTTTCCATGACAACTTAGCTGATGTTGTAGTTACATTATCTAATTTAACATCAGACACCTTACGGCACAATGGAGCTAATTTAACCTCAATGTCGTCAATAAACATACCATAAGAGCCACCACTCACACCTTCAAAGATAATATAGACATTACCAGCTATAGGTATATTATATTCATAATTATACCAACCTATTGACTCTTCGATAGGATACATAGTATAAACACTATTCACAAAACCCAATTTAGTTCCACCTATAGTGTCAGGACGGTTGTTTACCCATATATTCAAACCCTCATGCTCTTTTGCTAAACGATTACCATAAACCTCATCACGATATATCCACAATGACAAATCGTAGTGTGTAGGCACATCTACGTAGATAGGCTGAGTGACCAATATAGTATGAATACCCGCTTTCGAATCTTTTAATTTACCTGCATATTTACCTGCATAAATTTCATCATAAGAAAAACTTGACATAGCAAGCGCCCATGCTTCGTCACCGAAATCTACACCTGCAACAAGTCCTGCAGAAGAAGGTGCTTTTACACTCTGACGAGCAAACCAACAATTAGGAGGGAATATACCAGATTCAAAATCTTCATAAAAAACAGACTCTGCACGCGCGCCACAAGAAGTGTGAATTGAAATAGAATTGCTCCATGCCGCAGTGTCACCTTCATTACAAATAGCTCTTACTTTAACCTCATATTTTGTATTCTTATCCAAATCCTCGATTGTCACCGGATGTGTATTTACCTTATAAGAATGCGATATCTTAACAATTGAGTCGGCTTTGGCTAAAGAATCTTTTGTCATCACAATCTCATATTCATCTGTAGAGATATATTCGGTCCAATCCAAAGTTGTGAAAGTAGAATCAGAAACAATTTCTCTCAAATTCTCCAATTTAGGACAACTTGGAGCTTTAAGACACTTAAAATCATCTATATACATCGTAGCACCTACACCCGAAGGCATAAATATAACTACAGCATAACCCTTATCTACCAAATCAGTTACAATCGTATTGAAAGTTAAATGTTGCCACTCATTTGTTTTCTGAATTTCAACATCCTCCCACAAAGGAATAGCTTGAGACAAATCGGTAGGACTAGGTGTAAGCAAAACAGAATATTTTGTTCCCTTGGTACCATAAACGCTAAAAGCAATCTCTATAGCATTTGCCGCATAATTCAATTGAGGTGAAACAATATAAGCTTCTGTAGTAGTTGTTGATGAAAGTTTCACTCCTGTAGCACCGATCTTTATACCCTCTTGCAAAGATACGCCAGATTTAGAACCAATCCAACAATCAGGAAGTGTTGTCCACCCGTCAAAGTTATGAGAATATGGCAGATTTTGACTTGCACAAAGTGTAGAAAACTTTATTGAAGCAGACTCGGAGATACCTTGCCCCAAACCACTACAATTAGTTTTCAAAATAGCCTCATAATCTTTTGCAGTCGATAAACCTTCAACTGTGTACATATAATCCGCAGCAGTGATAGTCTCGGAAAAGACTACATTATTTGTACCAACTTCGAGAATATCTAAATTAAACTCAGAAGAGATAGAACCATCCTTACTCATTGACCAAAGTAGCGAAACATCGGTTTGTCCGACAGAAACAACAGACAAATCGATAGGACGTGCACAATTAGGTTTAGTTGCAACTTTCACATTGTCGATTATATACCATTCAGAGGCATACGAACCCTTTCCGCCACAATCGACACGGAAACATACTGTAACTTGATAACCTGCATACTTAGATAAATCGTACGAAAACTCGGTCCACCCTTTAGTTTGCAATTTGCCTAATATATCCTCACGTGCTCCATATTTCACCGAAACACTCATTTGAGCAATTTGACCAGGAGCATTAACATTAAACGATAATTGACATCCAGCAGGCAAACTATTCAATGCCGGAGTCTTCAAAACAGCATAAGACTTTGTAGGCACATCAGTAGCGTTAAATGCTACTGCGCTACCAGTAATACCAGAAGCATAATACGACCATGGTACAACGCTCGCTTCATAGTCATTAGCATCCCATCCATTAGGCACGCCATAACGCAAATTATCAAACGTTTCATTCAATTGTCCATAGGCATTGAATGTAAAAACAACGATTAAAACAAGATAGTTTATTACACGCTTAAACATAAGATATATAGATTTATTTGTTTATATTCTAAAAAATCAATTTTAACCTTGCAAATTTAATAAAAAACATTGAAATTGACAAACATAAACAATAAGAGGTTAATTCGTTATGAATTAACCTCTTAAAATACAATATATAATAATTTTTATACTTTTTCAACTAATACCTTCACTACATATTCTTCAAAGTCAAGGTCTGTAGCATTAATTAAGGTATCTACCAAACGGATTTCGTTTGCAAGCACTTGGCCACCAATATATTCAGTATAATTAGCCACAGCGTCATTGATAGTATCAAGACGTTCGATTGCAACCACAATTTTGTCGGTGATTTCGTAACCATTGCTCTTACGAATATTTTGAATACGGTTAACCAATTCACGAGCAATACCCTCTTGACGAAGCTCTTCAGTAACAGTTACGTCGAGTGCGATAGTAAGAGTGCCTTCGTTAGCAACCAACCAACCTGGCATATCTTCTGTAGCGATTTCTACGTCGGCAAGTTCTACAACAACTGCACCTGATGCCAATGCCAATTCAGCCGAACCATTGCGTTCGATTGCAGCAATATCCGCTTGCGCCCATGCTCCGATTGCAGCAGCAATCTCTTTCATTTGCTTGCCATATTTCTTACCTAATGTTTTGAAATTAGGTTTGATACGTTTAACCAAAGAGATAGACGAATCGTCAGCTCCTACGATTTCGAGCTCTTTCACGTTAACCTCAGTTTTAATGAGTTCAGCAATGTATGAAAGTTGCTCGCGTGTTTTGTCGTCAGCAGCAGGGATAACCGCCTTTTGAAGTGGTTGACGCACTTTTTTCTCTGCCTTACGACGCAATGCAAGAATCATAGACGATGATTGTTGAGCAAGTTGCATACACTCTTCGAGGTTTTTGTCGATGAGCGAATCGTCGCATACAGGGAACTGAGCCAAGTGAACAGATTCGGCAGTCTCTTTACCTGTTGCAGCATTCAAGTCGAGATATAACTGGTCAGCAAAGAATGGCGCGATAGGTGCCATGAGTTTTGCTACCGTTGCAAGACATGTATAGAGAGTTTGATATGCCGAGATTTTGTCAGTATTATATTCGCCACCCCAATAGCGTTTACGGTTAAGACGCACATACCAGTTAGAGAGGTTTTCGCCTACGAAGTCTTGGATTGCACGTCCTGCACGTGTTGGTTCATAGTTTTCGAAATGCTCTGTGCACTCTTTAACCAACGAATTCAACAACGAAAGAATCCATCTGTCAATCTCAGGGCGTTCTGCTACTGGCACATCTGCCTCTTTATATTCAAAACCATCCACATTAGCATAAAGAGCAAAGAATGAATAAGTATTATAAAGAGTACCAAAGAATTTACGGCGAACTTCCTCAACGCCATCAACATCGAACTTGAGGTTATCCCAAGGCGATGCATTAGTCATCATGTACCAACGCAATGGATCACTACCATATTTTTCGATTGTTGAGAATGGATCCACAGCATTACCAAGACGTTTCGACATCTTATTGCCATTCTTATCGAGCACAAGTCCATTAGAGATAACGTTTTTAAATGCAACAGAGTTGAACACCATTGTGCCGATTGCATGAAGTGTGAAGAACCAACCACGAGTCTGGTCAACACCTTCCGAGATAAAGTCAGCTGGATATACTGATTTAGAGTCGAATGCCTCTTTGTTTTCAAATGGATAGTGGATTTGAGCGTATGGCATAGCACCTGAGTCGAACCAAACGTCTATCAAGTCAAGTTCGCGTTTCATTGGTTTACCCGATTCGCTCACAAGCACGATACCATCTACGTATGGACGGTGCAAGTCAATGTTCGATGGTGCCCAATTCTCTTTACTCATGTCGCCGAGACGGAAGTTTTTATATGGGTTCTCTGTCATGAAACCTGCTACGATAGATTTCTCGATTTCGCCGAGCAACTCTTCTACCGAACCAATACATTTCTCTTCCGAGCCATCTTCGGTACGCCAAATAGGGAGCGGAGTGCCCCAATAGCGTGAACGAGAGAGGTTCCAATCTTGAAGATTTTCGAGCCATTTGCCGAAACGACCAGTACCTGTAGATTGAGGTTTCCAATTGATTGTTTCGTTGAGAGCAATCATCCCGTCGCGCACAGCAGTAGTGCGAATAAACCATGAGTCAAGTGGATAATAGAGCACAGGTTTGTCAGTACGCCAACAGTGAGGATAGTTGTGGACATGTTTTTCGATGCGGAACACAAGGTTTTGTTGTTTGAGCATCATACAGATAGCCACATCGAGGGTTTCGTCGGCATCAGTGAGCGCTGGGTCGTAGGCATTTTTCACAAAGCGTCCTGCGAACTCTTTATATGCTTCAACATTCACATTAGCTTTAACGAAATCAGCATCCAAATCTTCGAGTAGGAAGAATTTACCTGTCATATCTACCATAGGACGAGTTTCGCCTTTAGCAGTAGCCATAGTAAGACCAGGAACGCCTGCACGTTTAGCCACGAATGCGTCGTCAGCACCGAATGTAGGCGCAATGTGTACGATACCAGTACCATCTTCGGTTGTTACATAGTCACCTTGAATCACACGGAACGCACCTTCGCCAGGATTTACCCATGGGATGAGTTGTTCGTATTCCGAGTCAACCAAATCAACACCCATACACTCGCCCACTACACGGTAAGGCACGAGTTTGTCGCCTGGTTTATAGTCTTCCATTGCCACTTCGGCAGCTTTTGGATTGAAGAGCGAAGCAAACAAAGGTTTTGCCACGATGTATGTAGCAGGGATACCTGTATATGGATTGAATGATTCAACAGCAAGATATTCAATTTTTGGACCAACGCAAAGTGCAGTATTTGAAGGCAAAGTCCAAGGAGTAGTAGTCCAAGCCAAGAAATATACATCGCCTTTGAGGTTGTCGAAACCATTTACTTTTTTCGCTTTGAATTGCGCAGTACAAGTAGTATCTTTCACATCACGATAGCAACCTGGTTGGTTCAATTCGTGAGTAGAAAGCCCTGTACCAGCAGCAGGCGAATATGGTTGAATTGTATAACCTTTATACAACAAACCTTTGTTGTACAACTGTTTGAGCAACCACCAAAGAGTTTCGATATATTTGTTGTCGTAGGTGATATATGGATCATTCATATCTACCCAATAACCCATTTTGTGAGTCAAATCCTCCCACTCGCGAGTATATTTCATTACGTCAGCACGACAAGCAGCGTTATATTCATCAACCGAGATTTTCTTGCCAATATCTTCTTTTGTGATGCCGAGGCGTTTTTCCACACCAAGTTCCACAGGAAGTCCATGAGTATCCCAACCAGCTTTACGTTTCACTTGGAAACCTTGCATAGTTTTATAACGACAGAAAGTATCTTTGATTGTACGTGCCATAACATGGTGAATACCAGGCATACCATTAGCAGAAGGTGGACCCTCGTAGAAAACGAAAGAAGGACAACCTTCGCGTTCACTTACACTCTTGAGGAATAACTCTTTAGCATCCCAATCCTCCAACATTCTCTTGTTCACATCGGACAAATTAAGTCCGCCATACTCTTTGAATTTTTTCATAATCTTATTAGTAGTAAGTAGCAAGTCGTAAGTCGTAAGACCTATTAGCTTTGCTTGTTTTTTATTTTCAATACAAAAATCCTAAATAAGGCGCAAAGATACAAAAAAAAATTAAAATATCAAACAAAAAGAGACGCAAATTATTGCGTCTCTTTTATATAGAGGATAAACTTACATTATTTTAGAGCGTCGATGTTTTGTTGGTTTTGAATTTGTTTACCTTCGGCAGTGTACATGTAGTCGATGCGAGAGGCATAGGCTTTTTCGATTTTGCCACGAACCATCTTCATTGTACTGTTAATCATTTGGTTTTGCTCGGTAAATGGTTCAGCTAAAACCGCAAATGTAGTTGGCAACCAACGCTCTGGGAACATGCCTTCGAATTCGCCACCTTTGCGATATTTAGCAAGTTCTTCTTCAAGTTTTTTCACTGCGGCACGACAACCTTCTTCGGTGTCGAGAGTGAGGTTGAGATGAGAGAGTTTGCGTTTCAAAGCTTCGCGATTAGGAACAATCAAGGCTGTAGTATAAGCTGATTGATTGTTGTAGAGCATCACTTGGTCGATGTATTTAGATTTTTCGACCAATGCTTCTTCAATACCCTCTGGGCTATATTTTTCGCCATCACTTGAAATGAGGAGAGATTTGAAACGTCCTTTCACATAAAGCAATCCCTCTTTTGTCATATAACCAAGATCGCCTGTGTAGAGATAGCCATTGCGAACAGTTTCGGCAGTAGCTTCTGGGTTTTTCCAATAACCTTTCATTACGTTTTCGCCTTTGACAACGATTTCGCCCATTTCGCCAAGAGGGAGTTCACGACCATCGGTATCGCAGATTTTGAGTTCGAGTGGTTTCACAAGTTTACCACTTGATCCAAAACGATATAAATCTGGGCCATTAGAAGATAGAACAGGGGTAGCTTCAGAAAGTCCGTAGCCTTGGAACATAGGGATACCTACGCCGACATAGAATTTTTGGAGGTCTTTGTCGAGAAGCGCACCGCCACCGATGAAAAAACGGAGTTCGCCACCAAAATTGTCGCGCACTTTAGAGAATATAATTTTATCAAAAAGAGCTACGAGTGGATATAATAATGCGCGAAGTCCTTTGCTGTCGAGGTTACTATCGCCGAAATAGATTTGACGAAGACGGAGTCCGAAATTGAAGAGACCGACAGTGAAATTACCTTTGGCGCGGATGGCTTGCTCAATGTTCTTTTTGAATGTTTTGGCAAGAGCAGGCACTGAGAGAATGAAATGAGGGCGCACTTCTTTAATATTAAGCGGAATGTTTTTAAGTGTTTCGAGAGGAGTGCGACCTACTTGAACTGTGGCTACAGCTGCACCTTTTGACATCATAATGTAGAATCCTACAACGTGCGCAAAGCAGTGGTCGAGAGGGAGAATTATAAGCGTGCGCCAAGTTTGGTCGATATTGACAAGTGTACAAGCTTGCTCTACATTGGCTGTATAATTACGATGAGTAAGAACTACACCTTTAGGATCGGCAGTAGTACCTGATGTATATGTAATAGTTGCAATATCGTCATTTTGAAGTGATTTACCTACAGCAAGGAACTCTTCGAGAGTGTGAGAATTCAAAAATTCATCGCCAAGAGACATTACTCGATTTAAGGAGATTTCACGTTCTTGATACTCTTCGATATCGTCAAAAACAATGATTTGCTTAACATTAGGCAATTGGTCTTTGATTGCGCGAACTTTTTTGAGTTGAGTGCGCGACACCATGATGAATTTCACATCGCCATGAACGAGACGGAAAAGAAGGTCGTTAGATTCTTCGAGTTTGATAGACAAAGGCACGTTCATAGCACCGGCGTAGAACATAGCTAATTCGCCAATGATCCAAGCATTGCGACCTTCGCTAAGGAGCGCCATGCTGTCGCCTTTTTGAACACCAAGAGCCTGAAGTCCAGCTCCAAGACGATAAACCAGTGTTTTTACTTCGGTGTATGTAGTCGGTTCAAATTTTTTATCAGTTTTTTCGAGCAAAAATGTGTTGTTAGGGTACAAACGTACCGATTCTTCAAACAAATCTACAAGTGTTTTTTTCATAAATTTAGAGAATTAGTAGCGAATAGCGAGTAACAAGACAGACATAATCGCATTATTAATATTCATAAAAAACATGCAAAGATACTAAAAAATATTAAAAAAATATAGTTTTAATAACATTTTCTTTAAAATTAGAAAAAAAATAAAACAAAAAGAACAATAATATTGCATATTTTGAATATTTTTCGTAACTTTGTAGCGTGAAAAAGTGTGTTTTACAAATATTTAGCTTCTATTTTGCTATATTTATTGCTTTTGTCAGTGGTGGATTGAATATCTATCACTATTGTTGCGATGCTTGCGAAGAGCTAAATCAATGCTCAACACACAATGCACAACACACAATTATAGATTCACAATCGCCTTCATCAGACGAATGCTGCTCGCATCATTATAAAGAGGAAGAAATAGCAGATTGGGGAAATAATAAGATTAAAAGCAATACGAATAAATGCGGTCTTACACGTATTGAGGCTCCAGATTTCTCACACCTTAATAAAAAAAGTGTGAACTTTATAGCTCCATTAATAGCTACACCGATCACAATTCATAATTCACAAGTCTCAATTCGGGATTATGAATATAAATTCTTCAACAAAAATGGCGTTCCTATTGCCCACGATCTGTCGGGCCGAGCCATAATTGTGCGCAAATCTGCGTATTTGATTTAGTAGATGCTATTAAACTATTTGACTTTAAACGAGTCTAAATAGATGTTAAATAGGTCTTTTAAGAAAATCAAATAATAAATTTCCCACTAAACATTATATTTTATGAAAAAAATATTATCAATATTGTGCATTATGCATTGTGCATTGTGCATTGGATTAGCTCAAGAATCAACAGGCGGTTCGCTTTCGGGTCAGGTGATTGATGATAAAGGCGAGGCTGTAATCGGGGCAGAAATATTTTGGCTGAATACTACTATCGGTGCGGTAACTGACATTGATGGTAATTTTACGATTCCTATGACTGTGGATAGTCATCATTTGGTATTCAATTATTTGTCATACAAAGCTGATACAGTAGATATTACTAAAGCATCGATGCCTCTAGTGGTGCAAATGAGCGAAGATACAAAAGAGTTGCAAGAGGTGACAGTTGCTGCGCGTGGTGCAAGTACGATAGCAAGCCGCGTGAGCGCATTGCAAACTACAAAAATCACTGGTGCAGAGTTGTGTAAGGCTGCATGTTGTAACTTATCGGAGTCATTTGAAACTAATGCTTCGGTGGATGTGGCATACGCTGATGCTGCAACTGGAGCGAAAACAATTAAATTGCTCGGTTTATCAGGCACATACGTGCAATTGTTAACAGAAAATACTCCAGGTGTGCGCGGATTGGCACAAAACTATGGTATGGAATATATACCTGGCGCATGGATGGAAAGCATCCAGGTGTCGAAAGGTACGTCATCGGTAATAAATGGTTATGAGGCGACTACAGGACAAATCAACGTTGAATACTTAAAACCTCAAACCCAAGACCCTATTGCGTTGAACGGTATGGTGAGTTCGTCGCTCCGCGCTGAATTGAATGCTACTGGCGGTTGGGATATCAACGAAAAATGGAGTACAGGCGTGTTGGCACACTACAAAAACGAGAGTATGGAGCATGACTCAAATGGCGATGGTTTTATGGATTTGCCAAAGGGGCAACAAGCTAACTTGTTGAACCGTTGGTATATGAAGGATGGAGACTACACAGGTCAATACCTCGTGCGTGGATTGTATGACGAGCGCAATGGTGGTCAGACAATGAAATATATTGACGAAAACAATATCGCAGACCCATATCAAATTGGCATTAAAACATGGCGCATGGATGCGTTTACTAAACAAGGCTATGTGTTTGATGAGGCTAAGGGAACAAGTATCGGTATCATAGCAAGTGGGTCGTACCACAACCAACACAACGTATATGGTCATCGCGTGTATGATGGCGTACAAGGCAACTTCTATTTGAATGCTATGTTCCAAACATATTTTGATGAAACTGACAAACACAAAATCACTGCGGGTTTGAGCTTGAATTATGACAACTATAATGAGGCGATGACATCGGATAAAGCTGAATTTATCCTATCATACGATAACAATCCAATGGGAGATTCACCAGATGCACCTGCTGGATTACCATTAGGTGATTACACTAAACGATTAGACATGACTCGCGAAGAGTGGACTCCGGGGGTGTTTGCCGAATACTCGTTAAAAGTGGATGAGAAATTCTCGTTGTTGGCAGGTGTGCGTGGCGACTATAGCTCTCAGTATGGATTCTTTGTTACACCACGATTCAATGTGAGATATTCGCCATGGGAGTGGTGGAACTTGCGCGGTTCGGTGGGTATGGGCTATCGCTCGCCTAACTTGTTGAGCGACCATGCATCGGTGTTGCCATCGTCGAGAGCAATTGTGATTGAAAGCGACATATTAAACCAAGAGCAAGCTGTGAATGCAGGTGCTAGCACTACATTCTATATTCCGATTGCGGGCAGAGAATTGCAAATTACGGCAGACTACTACTACACTCACTTCTTAGAATGTATGGTTGTAGATATGGATAGTGACCCATATTCAGTGATTTTCTCTAACCTCACAGAAGAGGGCGTTGAAGGTGGCAAAAAACCTCGCTCGTATGCAGGCAACTTCCAAGTGGAAGCTTCGATGGAGGTGTTGAAAGGTTGGACTATGACACTCGCCTACCGTATGTCAGACGTGAAGAGCACTATCAATGGTGAATTGCGCGAAAAACCTCTCACAAACCGCTACAAAGCATTGATTACTACTTCGTATATGACTCCACTCAAGCACTGGCAATTCGACGTTACTGCACAATTTAATGGTGGAGGTCGTATGCCTGATAATTTCTATAAAGGAGACGAATCGCTTCGCCCATCATGGACTCTCGACCGTGGCAATGGTCAATACGACTTCCCTTGGCATGCACAGCTGATGGCTCAGGTGACTCGCTATTTCCGCACATGGAGCATATATGTAGGCGGTGAAAATATCACTAATTTCACACAAAACTCTCCTATCATTGGCTACCAAGACCCTTATGGTCAAAACTTTGATGCATCGATGGCTTGGGGTCCTATCCACGGTTGGAAAGTGTATGCAGGTTTCCGTTGGGCAATAAATAGAGGTGAGGAGTAAGGAGCCGAGAATAAAGCTCTATTAAACGAAACAAATCATGATTAGTCTAATTAGGTAAATGAGGTTGATTAGATAAATTAAGAGAAAATTAATAATGATGGACACGGCGTCCGTCTCCCTACAAAATCTAAAAAAATATATGAAAAAAGTATTTCTTACACTTGCTCTTGCAGCAGGTATTTCGGTAGCCGCAATGGCTGAAAAACAAACAGTTCGTCTTTATATTCCAGAAATGGAGTGCGATAACTGTAAAGGTAAAGTAGAAAATGTATTAGCTTATGAACGTGGTGTAAAAAAACTTGATTTGGATGTTGCGCATCGCACTGCAACAATCGTATATGACGATAAACGCACAAACGTGGAAAAACTTCAAGCTGCACTCATGAAATATATTAAATACGAATCAAAAGAGTTGAAAGAAGGTGAACACGCAGAATGCAACCACGATCATCACCACCACGGACATGATCATGGACACGATCACGGACATAAACACTAATATAGAGAACAAAAAATCGGGCAATCCAAAATTGGATTGCCCGATTTTTTATTGCCACTTTAGGCTTATTTAGTCAAGGTATGGATCTACACCAACTTATCCATGCAGCTTGTAATTTTAAAAGAGCAATGAGAGTTCTTTTTGCTATATTGGAAAATATTAGAGAGATACTATCAAAAGATAATATCTCTCTAAAATGAACTTTTTAAGGCCCGACTAAATAGCGAAGCGTCTAAACCTTCTAAATGTTCTAGAAACATCATGCTTCTCAAAAAACCCAGAATATCAGGCACATCCGGAATATCCATAATATCAGGTATCTCCAAAATATCTAAATACCCACACAAAAAACTCTTTCAATCTCTCTCTTTTCAACACCACCGACGAAGCTCTATTATTCCTCCCTATCTTCAATATACTATAACCATATCTGCAGAGTATAAATCTAATACCTAACCTCACCATTACCATCCAACTCTGTCCTTTTCGCACCAATTTTCCTCATATAATTTGTTCATATAAAAAATAATTCTCACCTTTGCGGGTGCAATCCCATGCCGATTGGGTCATATCGGCGTGGGTAATTTATTTTATTGAAAAAAAGACGTTTATTGTAACGTTTTGTTCTGACGCTTTGAAATGTCGCAGTTTCTAAATGTATTCAGAGCTTAACAACGGTAGATGTCCTACGGGTTGTTATAGACAAACCTACGAGATGACATGCATATTTGTGTCATCCGTTTGGGTGTAAAATAACATATCGGCGTGGGCTTCGCGTTGTTGTTCTAATACATTGGGCAATGCGACAGCCTCAAAGCGTGGAACGACAACAGTCGGATTCCACGTTTTTTTCTATCAAAATGTACAACAAAATCCTCTCCCTACCCAACAGCAAGGTGCAAGCAACCTATGCCGTAGAAAACCGCCATCCTCTTTATTTGTACATTTTACATAACTCGCTGATACCCATACACCCTCTACTATAGCTTCTATTACTCCTATAATTCCTATTTTATCAAACTAATATATTAACCACTAAATTTTAATCATTATGAAAAAATTTCACCTCTTATTGATTGCATTGCTATGTAGTGTAACAATGGCATTTGCGTATGATGCGTATATTGATAGTATTTATTATTATTTTGACCATGAGAATAAGACAGCTGAGGTTACTGGTTATCATAATAATGGAAATTATAATTGTTATTCTAGAAATGTAGTTGTTCTAGAATATGTAAGTTATAATGGCGAGAAATATATTATAACTTCTATTGGTAGTTATGCCTTTTATAAATGTGAAAATCTTATGTCTATTACAATTCCTAATAGTATAACTTCGATTGGAGGATCTGCATTTCAATCTTGTTCATCTCTCGCCTCAATCACAATTCAAGCGGAAAATCCGCCTACAATAGATGAATATACATTTGAGAAGCTTTCTCGTTCGATTTCAATAAAAGTACCTTGTGGTAGTAAAGCAAAATATCAAAATACGGAATATTGGAGAGAGTTTGTGAATTATGAAGAAGTGCCAACGGGAACTCTTACTGTAGAAGTAAACGACAAAACTATGGGATTTACAACTGTTACAAAATCAAATAGTTGCACTGACGATGTGGCACAAGTTCAAGCGCAGGCTTTGGCGGGTTATGAATTCGTGCGTTGGAGCGATGGTGCTACTGAAAATCCTCATATCTTGCTCGTTACTGAAGATATAACTATTACTGCCGAATTCCGAAAAATTGGGGAAGAGCCAGAAGATAAACCAGGTGAAGGAGAACCTCATAATAATTTCATAGTAGAATCGGCAGATAAAACACAAGGCAATGTGAAAATAACAATCACAGCAGAAACTATCGAAGGTTTCGAATTCGACCATTGGTCGGATGGTAGCACCGAAAACCCACGAGTTATTACATTAGATGCTGATGTAGAGCTATATGCATATTTCCGAGTAGCAGGAACTGGATTGGAAAACAATGTAATTTCATCAGCCAATATATACACTACCAATGGCACCCTTCATATCGAAGGCGCAGAAACAGCCTATCACATTCTCGATGCCTCTGGTCGCCTAATCTACTCTGGCAATGCCACATCCCTCTCTCTTCCTCGTTGCGTTTATATCATTACTATCGCAGGCGAAATGCAAAAGGTAGTTTTATAAAAATTATCTTATGATTATACCAAAGAGGCTGTGTCGTAATTAATCGAGCTTTAAAAAGTCCATTTTAAAGAGATATTATCTTTTGATAGTATCTCTCTAAAATGGACTTTTTAAGGCTCAACTATTTAACTATAATCTTACCTTGATAAATAGTACCATTACCTGCGATTAAACGAACAATATACAAACCTCGATTATCAATTGAGAATTGAGAACTGATAGTTGAATAATCTGAAGAATAAATACAAGAACCAAGCATATTATAAACTTCTACTTGCATACCATCTAACTCTTCTTGAGAGAAATCACCATCAATATAAATCATTTCATTTACAGAAACAGGATTAGGATAAAGTACTAAATCCGTCAAAAGAACATTTTCAATAGCAACAGGTTCTTCTACTTTAAGCGTAAGCACTACAACACTTGAACAACTATCATGCTCAACGAAAAACTCATCTGTATAAGTTCCTAATTCAGTATTTTCATCATATACTTTCGAAGCAAAAGTATATGGAAGATCTTCAAGTGTGATTTTCTGCTCAACGTCGATTGTATCAGCATTTAATTCTATGAGATTAAGCACAATTGTACTATCACAACCACCAACTGAAGTTAAAGGTAATGTATAAGTGCCTGCCACAGGAATGCCATTGAAGCCATTGCCAGAATAAATTTCACCAGTACAAATAAATTCGTTAAGAATACTGCGTAAATTATCCGCAACATTGACTGTAAGAGTTACAATAGAATCACAACCTTCTATAGTTTTAAATGTTTCAGTATAAACGCCCGATTCTGTAATAGTTTTAGATCCAAACTGATAAGATTTTCCACTACAGATGCTTATTGTTTGTTCGACCATAGGCGCATCTTTCACATTTAACAATAAAGTAACAATCGAATCACAACCTGTAACGGTTGACATCAAAGTATCAACATACATACCAGTACGATTGTATTCTTTATTATTCCAAATATATTTTCCACCAAAACATATTGTATCAGCAAAAACGACTTCAGAAATAGGATTAACTTGGAGATTAACCACAACCACAGAATCACAACCTATGCTTGAAACCAATTTTTGCTTATAAACGCCTGCTCTTGTCAATGTTCTAAAATTATTTTGATCATAAACATCACCATCACAGATTTGGGCATCAATAACATTTACATTCATCGGTCTAACCACAACATTCAGATTGTGAATTGTATCTTTATCTGAAACAACATCAGCTCGTTTATGATATACAAATTTATTTTCACCTAATTGCAATTCAGTTGAAAGCTTGAAGAAATCATCATAACGATAATCCTCTGTTTCACAAATAAACGATTCTACATTATTATTTACAGAAGCATTAATATGTATATTACGCACATGCAATTCAGATGTAATAGTAGAACGACATTCTGAATATAAAGCTAAACGAATTACCTTGCCTGCATATTTAGATAAATTAATTGAATAGGTTGCCCCATCAACAGGAATTGCATTATAATCAAAGTCCCCAGTGCCATCATTAGTCCAAGAAAATTTATGTTGCTCTTCCCAACTGCGTCCATTATTTTCTGATACAACAACATAAAACTTATCTTTTTTATTATTAATAGTTGAATCTGGTTTATGTATTCCATCATCATCTGTCAAAGCCAAATCTAACAACATAGTAACATCTCCTTTAGGCAATTCGATTGATGAAGAGAAAATCCAACAATAAGGATTAGTTTCTCGAGTTTCAGCAGAAGTTACGTATGTAGCAAGATGACCATCTTTCACTCTCCAACCAAGAGGAAGCGTTGGGTCTGTAACCATAGCACTACCAGCTTGACTAAATATATCTTCAGCAGAAGTACCACAAGAGCGTTGCCAATGACGAGGGGTATAAGAATTGATAGCAAATGTACCTAACAAATCAGTAGAATACAATGTTGTATATGCAGTAATACAATTAGTAATTGAAGACCAATCAGATTGCTGAGTTGGACCGCATATTTGCTTAATACGCATATAATAATCTTGTCCAGGCAAAAGGTCTGTAATATTCACAGGGAATCCAGAAACCGTATCTGAACGCCAAACTTCACTACAATCTTCTTTCATAGAAATTTGTACTTCAAACATATCACCACCATTTGTTGTAGCATTAAGAAGAGCTGTAGTTGCAGTTGCTTCTTCAATCATTAGAGACGATGGAGTCATACAATCTGAAATATAATCAACGACAACATCGTCAATATACATTTGGTTATTCTCTTTACCATCGTACATCTCATTCTTGAATGCAATAAATTTACCTTTTACTCCTTTAAGCAATACAGAATGCTTACGCCAATAATTAGTTCCTTCAACATCGTCGAAAACAAACGAACCAGAAGCCATTTCTGCATTTTCTGTTGTATAAGGATAAGATAATACTTGTAATGGTTCAAAAGTTGAAGGGTCATTAGGATTTGTCATTGTTCCAACAGTAATTTTACGAGCAAATACGGCATTCAACCCAACAGAATTAATATTATCTGTACCTTTTACTGAACCAAAAGGTCGCATCCAAAATGTAACTTGTAATTCATCAAAATTTCCATCTATCAAAGGCAATGCCATATATCCACCTATTTGCGACTCTGCATTAGAATAAAGTTTCAAAGCATAATCACCTGTACGCGCCACTTGATATATACCACTCATATAAGAGTGAGGATATACAACCGTATTATCCTTTATATATGCACATTCTTCACTATTAGAGTGACCATTAACAAAACAGTCCGGAATACGATAAGATGTATTTGGTTCTCCATCTTCATAATTAGGAAGATAATAACCCTCATCCAATTCAAAAGAGAAAACAGTACCAAGTGGTTTAGGATCACATGGCGTAGTAAATCTATAAACTTCAGACCAATAACTCAAATCATCCTTGCCATCACAATTCGCTTGAACATAGATATAATAATCGGTACCAGAAGTGAGATTTGCTATTGTTGCAATTGGAGAAGTAACAGTTGTCTGAGAAGCAATATACACTGGTTCAATTGCATCAGGATTACCTTCTTTAAGAAGAGCTACTACATTATATGACTTAGGAGTTCCTCCTACAGGCTTCCAGCTTAAAGTCAAATATGTCGAATTTATATCTTCTATTTCAAAATTATAAGGATAACTACATGTCGATTTTTCAATAAAAAGATTATCAACTATCGCAGAAATATTATTAGAAGAACTTGACATATCATCATTTTCCCAATAAACTGCTAAATAGTAAAATCCTGCCATTTCTGGCGTAATCATAAATATTTTAGAGTATGTATCCCAATGTACAGAAGAGTTAAACACACGACCTTCGCGACCTAAATCAATCCAATCGGATGGGAAAGTTTGTTTTGCAGCCGAAAGTGTTACTACCGAGCCATCAAAATTAAAGACATCACTACTACCCTCCGTAAATCGAGACAATGCTGGTATTAAAACAACACGCATATAATCAGCACCATCACCTTGAGCTTTCCAATCAAAAGAGATAGTATAAACGCCTTCATCCATATCGAAAGTACGATATGCCCAAGTTTTTGTAGATTTATTGTTATATGTTGCAGTAACTCCATTATTAGATGAGATATAAAGAGAGTCTGAAACATACCACTTATTGAGAGTCGAAAGTTGAGAATTGAGAGATGTGAATTTCCAGAAACTATTTTCAGTTTCATTATCAAATTTATTCTCGTATGGGAATTTAGATACAGGAACCTCAAATGTTGTATATCGTTCACACAAAGACCAAGCAGAAACATCAGCATCAGAACAATAAGCACGAACATAAAAATCATATTCTGTGTTAGATTGCAAACCATTAATTGTGAATGTTGTATCTGTTATAATCATTGAAGAACCAGCCTTATTAGCATCAAATCCAGCAACGCCGTATTTAACTTCATACTTAACAGCTCCAGCATGAGAGAATGCAAATTTAGCATAAGTATCGCCTAATGTTTGCAAACGGAAATTAGTAGGTCTTTGACATGTTGGTATAAGTTCCACTAAAACATCATCAATATAGCAACCTCCATAAGTTCCATTTTTATCGGTAAGTTTTGCTCTATTCAAAGAATGTGTAACCATAAAAGCCACATGTTTTGCCGTACTTGCATATGAAGCTAACGACACAACAGCTTGATTATATTGCAAAGCTCCAGATGTGATAATAGTATCTATCGGATGGAATGTAGATGATATTCGCTCTTTTGTTGAAATATCAGAAACTACACCAACAACAATTGCTCTTTGCGATTTAACAGTCGCAACATCTGGTTTATAGTTAAATGACACTTGACATTTACCCAAATTATCAACATTAATTTTTGGAGAGACCAAATAACTAACTTCTGAAGCTGCATCAGAATAAAGATAAACAACACGGTCATCACCCATATCCTTAGTTACATAAGGATAACGATATTGAGCCTCTAAATCTTCTGCAGTATAATAGGAAGACCAATCAAGAGGATTATTATACTCCCCAATATAATGATTTTGAGTAAATGAAGCATAATAAGGTAAATCAACTATTGTCAATTTTGCAGAAGTAAAATAATGCGCAGGAGACCATTCGCTATAACCATCACCACAAGTAGAACGAACCATAACGAAACAGTCGGTATTTTGAGCCAACCCGTTAATTTCGAAAACACCATCAGCCGCAACATTCACTATTGTTGCATCCGCCAATGCTGCTTGCGAATAATCACCTACAATATATTTCACTTGATAAGGTGCTGAGCCTTCGTATAATTGTAATTTTATTCGATTTGCTTCATTTTCTACTTCACGCACTTTTGGAGATACACATTCTGGAATAGTATCAAAAACAACATCGTCAATGAAAACAGTATTATGCATATTAGAATATGACAAGAACATAACATAACGACCAAAATCATCATTATAGTCTCCAACATATTCATCAAAACGCACCTCATAAGATAATGCCTCATTAGGATAAATCTTAACAGTTTTGACATTAGTTTGCGTAGCCAAATCGGTTGGATCTGTAACAATTGCAATGGTCAAATCTCGAGCATACTGAGATGTAAAATACTTACCAACAGAAGCATTAAATTTAACACGAAGTTGTGAAATTTTCTTTATATCAATCTCTGGAGTAATTGCATAAGATCCATTTGCTAATAGAGAAGAACTTAACTTCAAAGAAGCCGAACCTGAATAAGCAAACTCATCAGAGCAATATGGTATATACTCCAATGATGTAGCATCATTCAAATTACCAACAATATAACAATTCGGGCTAACACCTTGTCCAACGCCATAATAATCAAACGTTTCCACTCCCATTTGGTATGTATCTAACACATCACATTCTGTATAAAAATGACCTACAGACCATGAACTCAACGTAGTATCAGAACAAATAGCTTGAACATAGAAATGATAAGCTGTATTACTTTTTAGGTTTATGAGATTATAGGTTTTAGCACCTAATTGCTCTACCACTAAAATATCACCACCAACTACAGCATTATCTCGCTCATCAACTGTCAATTCGATAGATGATACAACTAAATTATACAACTCAGCAGCACCATTCCACGATATTGTAGCAGAAACCTTTGAAATATCAGAAGCTTCAAGTTGTCGAGGGGACTGACAAGACTCAATATTTGGATTGTCACTTCCACCATCTTCTGTTATACTTGAAATCAATACATTATCAACATAGTTAATATTATCTGTTCCTGCAGTGCGAATTGCTATATATTGTCCATTGCCCTCATATTCTGCAAATTTAACCACATTTTTACTCCAGTTTATAGAAGGTTCGATAATAGCAATAATCTCAAATGTTTTAATATTCAAAGGATCAGTCATCACACCAACTTCAACAACCTGACTAACCGAATCAGCTTTCATATCAAAAGCAATCTGAAGAGTATTTACTTGCTGACGCATTTGAGGGAATGCAATATAACTACTATAACCGTCAACCACAGAACCTCCCAACAAAACAGATTTTTCACCCGTTGTTGCCGCTGCAGTTGATAAATGAGGATAATAAAATATATCCCCAGGCTCAGCTCCTTGCACTTCAACTTGTTTTGTATAAAGACAAGGCACAACAAAACCTTTTAGGTAAGAAGATGCTATCCATTCCTCATCATCAAAATTCATCGAATAAGGTACATTTTCAAATTGTGCACATTCAGTTTTGAACGACTGAGGCAATGTCCAAACACCTAAAGATCCATTACAATTTGATTGGATATAATAGTAATATGTTTTTTCACCAGTTTCCAATCCTTTTATAATAACAGATGGTTTATCAGTTGTCACTTTAACAAAATAATCGTTTGGAGATAAATTATCTACTCCATCTGCAGAAAATTCTTTTTTTGACACTAAAACGTTCCATGACGAAGCACCATTATCAGACCATGAGATAGTAGCCTCATCATTAACGACTTTTGCCGTAATATTACCAGGCTCTCCACAACCATCACCTTCAAAGAAACGAATATCATCAATCCAAACCTTAACAGGTGAGCCACAATAATCATAAGCAGCCTTAACTGCAAAAAAACGACCATTTACATCGTATTCACCCAAATTATACTTGTAACTTGTATAATTATTAAGTGTACTATTCTGAGCATTTAAAATAATAGTATCAATTGCTCGGAACGACTCTACATCATTAGCGTCAGAGACTAAACCAATAGCAAAAGCACCAGTTTCAATTAAATGTCGAGAAGCATAAAAACTAACACTTACTTTTTTAGGATCTGGCAATTCGGGGAAAATAACCATTTGATAACTACCCTCTTTCGACGCCGACATAGCCAACTCCCATGGAGAACGCGCCTTTGGAGGTTCGGTCCAATATTGTTGCGAACAATCAGGGAAAGCAGAACTATTAGACAAAGCTAATAATCCATTACACATTTTATAGGTAGATTTTCCAGGATTATAGTATGACAAGACATCAAAAGTGTTGATATCTAACGATATAGTTGTTGGCACAGTATCAAGCTCCTCTGGCATTAAAATAGCAGTAGCATTACTCCAAGCACCAGTATCACCATCATTCAAATGACGGCCATACACAAAATAATTTACCCACGGATTTAAGCCCTCTACCCTACATGGGAAAGAAGAATACTCTTGTTGTTTAACAACTTTTTTATTATCAATCTTATCTGTGTTCAATTGTGCATTCGAGACAATCACCTCATAACGAGCCGATTGTTCAACAAAACTTACTTCAAGTGCATCTGCTTCAGGTAAAGCTACAGATATATTTGCTTTCGGAGTAGTAGGTATGTAATCAATAATTAAATTATCAATCACAAAAGCATTCTTACCATCTTTAAAGTCAGACATAAAGGTAATGAATTTACCATTTCCTTTATAATTTTCAAAAGAGACAAAAATCTCTTCAAAATCTAATACCGATGCTATCTCAATAGTATCTACGGCAACAAATGTATTTTTATCTTCAGGATCATCCATCACACCTACAAGCAATCGACAAAAATCAGCGATTGGCACTAAACCATCTGTCACATAATTTATAGTCCAAAAAGAGGCTTGCAAATGCTTAATACTATCTACATAAATCTCAGGCACACAAGCATAAGCATAAGCACTTTTAGAAATAGCAGTTTCGGTATTCAAAGCACCATGAAAGAAAAGAGCAGTAGTTGAATCAGGAGAATATTTCAAACGCTCACTCTTCATTTGATGTGTATTCACAAAAGGTGGTTTGGCTCCACGTTTTGCCGAATAACAAAACCAACCATCAACAGAAGATGTGGTATTCTCCACATAATCCATATCAAAAGTTTCATGATAAGGCAACATCAACATATCTGATGTTCTAAATATACCTACCTCACTCCAATCACTACATTCATTCTGACATTGCGATTGCACATAAAAATAATACTCCGTAGCAGGTGCTAGATTTTCAACATCTAAAGAATATTCAGCACCATCCACTTCATAAATTTTACAATCTAGAGTTGAAAGTTGCGCATTAAGCTCTTCCCAACTTAAATATTTATCAGAAATAACGACCTTATAAGTCAACGCATCAAACGACCCAGCCCATTCTACACGAGCAGACACACCTGTAATTTTAGTTGCCGCTAAGTTAAATGGCTGAGTACAATTTGGTATTGATCGAATTTCAACATCATCAATAACAATACCACGACCTAAATTATCTTTACCCTCAAACGCAACTTGATATGTACTTGTAATTGCCGCTAAACGAATAGTATCACGTTGCCATTCTGAAGAATATTTATCATATTTACGCAAAGTTACCCAATTACTATTAGGAGTACGACGATATAACACTTTCAAAGTATCAATATCACCAGCCCACTTATCTTGAGCATAAGAAAAACATAATATTGGTTGAAAAACACTTGTTAAATCTAAAACAGGCAAAACCAACCTCGTAATATTACCCGTAGTTTGATTCGTGTTATTACGAAATGCTATACGTTTATCACCACTAACAGCACCAACTGGATTAGTTAAATCACCCGACTCAACAACCCATTCATAATCGCCCAACACTTGTTCTTGAGTCCAAGATTCAGGTATTCCCAATTCAAAATTTTCAGACAAAATAAAAGTAGCATCTTGAGCATAAATCGAATTTATGCTACAAAATAAAATATAAACTAATAAAAAAGACAACAACTTTTTCATAATTATTTAGTAATAATAATTTTAGTTATAAATGTTTCAGAAACTGTAACAATTTGCACCAAATAAACGCCAGATTCAGAAGGCGCAAAAATATCAACTACGTCTTCAGAATCAACAGTATAAGCTCCTACTTGCTGACCAGACATTGTAAAAATACGCACTTCTCCTTTTTCTAAATTTTCAAGCCTCATTAATTGTTGCGCCTTCAATACAGTTGGAATAATATATGGTTCTGAGGAATAAACATCTTCAATTGCAGTTCCACCAGCGGGACACACCTCACAAGTTCGCATCACGACCCCGTCATCTTTACGTTTAACCTCTAAATAATAGCAATCATTCGCTAAAAATTGTTCACCTTCAGCAAGAGTAAAAAACGACTTAGTTTCTCCTTCTAATTTTACCCCATTTTCATACCATTGATACTCAGTAAATACATAGCCTCCATTATATGCAGAATCGTAAACAGTAATCATATTACCGAACTTAGCTTGAAGTATAGAGGAACTATAATACACATCAAACTCAATTGGAAAAGATACATCTTGACAAACAGAAATTGTATCCTTAAAAACAATTGTTGCCGTATAATGATTTGGACGACAATCACTTGGTATTAGGATATCAATATTTTGATTATTAGAATCAACTTCAGCATCTATAACATCAACAAAACCAGCGTCATGAGCAAATTTATCAAAGACAATTGAATAGTAAGATGGTGAATTAGAATTATCGTTTAACTCGTACGTTACACTCAATTTACCTTCATCGGCACAAACAGAATTATTGAGCTGATTTACAGAAAGACTTAAAGGTTCGACTTTTAACAAATGTAAGATAACAATACTATCACAATGAAGAGTATCATTAGTTACAAATTTCACCTCATATACACCAGAAGAATCAAATGCTTGATTACCTAATATATAAGGTTCCGAACTACAAATAGTGTCAAAGATAACTACATCTTCTGGGCGAGGACGTACAGTTACATTCATTGTTGTAATACTATCGCACCCCCATACATTAGGCACAGTGTCAATCCAAGTGCCAGATGTCATAATAAATTCACCTCCAAATATGACAAAATCGCCAAAACACATTTCGTGATTCAACGTTATATGATGTTCATAAATTTCAGGGACATCAATAGTTGTTTCCATTACATCAACACATAATTCATCAGACAAATAAGCAGATAATCGCACCTTTAAATTACCGCCTTCACGAGGCAAAGTAAATTTAGGATTGGTTAAATCTGTTTTTGTAATTTCACCATTAAACTCAAATTCCCACAAATAATGTTCGCAACGTTTTCCCTCCACAATAGAATCAACTCCATTTATATTAGCAATAACTTTACTAATATTTTCAAATTTCACAATATTCTCACAATTCGCAGGCTCCCATTTATGATTAAAATCAGCTTTAGGGTTGTGAGGTATAACAGATGATGACAATGTAAAAGTACAATCGTTATTATCTAAATAATTAACATCGCAATAATATGTTGTAGTATCACCTGCCGATACAATAATACTTTGCTTCGTTGTCGGAACAAAATCTTTATTTGTTTTATTATACCAAGAATACCTAAATCCAGAAGGGGCTTCTAATGTAATATTCTCACATCCATCACTTTTAATCGTTGCATCTATGCAATCCAACGTAAAATACGCATACCCTCCGTGGGCTCCAGGCGTACAGTCTTGTGTTGTTAATTGTATTTTAATTTTCTGACCTTTACATTCACGAAGATCTATACCAATCGTAGTCCAATCTTTCCACACGAAATTACCTGTTTTTTCCCATTTAATATTAGGATTTTGAGGAGAGAAAAAAGCTTCACCACAAGTAGCATTTTTACTAATAGGAGTGCCATCTTCTTTCAATATCTCAAGACCAAAATAAGGGTCAAAATACTCACCATGTCCTGGATTTTCAAGCACAACAGCATATTTCATCAACAACACAACATCATCAACAACATCAAAATTATATGTGATACGCTCAGCCTGAGCTCCACTATTCCAGTTACCTAAGCGAACCGAAGCCAATTCTCCTTCTGGTATAGTACGTAATCTATTACCTGTACGAGGATCAAACTCACCTTGAACCCAATAAGTTGTATGCCTACTAAAAATACTATTGCTACCAAAATCTATAGGTGGAACAACAGCAAAAGAATATTCTGTTGTATCTTCCATTGGATACATTATAGCGGCTCCTGCCTCGCATGTTACAATCTCCTTATTATCTAACGACACAAAATCAAAGCAGTGATTATCAGGGCACCAAACAACCACAGTATTCAAATAAACGTACGCACTAGTATCACTATCAGCAATAGCACGCACACGCACATCATAAGCTCCTTCTTCCACATCAACCCATTCAAAGAAAGGTTGATCGACTTCACCATCAACATCATACTCATTATTCCAATATTTTGCTCCTACACGTTTATAACCACATTCGTATTTAGGAGCAACACCATCCCACTGAACTCTCAAAGCTCCACAATCCGAATACGAAACTAAATTTTCTGGTTTAGGACACATCGCTGAATTTATTTGTATATTATCAATACAAGCTCCCAACGGACTAGCTAACGTTGAATCTTGGTTAGCATTCACCCATACAAAAGCTAATTGAACCTTACGACCACCAACTACGCTCATCACAAATGACGCACTATTCCACACCGTACTACCATGTAAGGCCATACGTTCACCGTCTGTTGTTGTTACATTCTGTATAAAGCGCGAAAATCCTTTATGAAAAAAACCTATAGTATCATTAGAAATCAAGCCCTCTTCATCTACTTTATAATTATCAGGAAGCGCACACACATACAATTCACTCACATCTTCCTCTCCCCAAACTTTCCAATCAAAAGAGATATCATAATTACCAGTTTCCAACTCTAAAGTTCTAACAGCCACTACAACATTTGGTTTATCTCCATAATTAGATGTCTCGCCTTTATCACACGAAATATAAAGCGATTGATAACCCTCGCTATGCTCAACATTACCAATCATCCATTGATCTTCACAATACTTTCCTCTATCACCTGCATTCAACACCCAATTCACACTATCAGCATCATCTGATTCAAAGCCATATTGATATGGAATTTTCAATGCTTGAGAATGCAAAAAGCAAAAAGCCAAATGCACAATCAACAACAATAAGATTTTCTTATATGACATAAATTTTAAAATTGAAAGTTACTACTAAAGAAGCAAATTACAATATAACTCGCTCAACTATGCGATTACCATTTTCAAAAACGAATTCAAAAATATAAACTCTTGAATCTTTAGTTAGCGTAAACACACTTTCCCCTTCATTAACAAAATACTCTCCAATCAGCACTCCTACAGTTGACCAGATTCTTACTTGCGCAGATTGAGATGTTTCAACTTTAACTTCCGACGAAGGAATTTGAGTAATTACAACTTTGTCGTTATAGCTTTCAGTATCAAACTGAATAGGAGTAATAGCACAAACCATCTCTTTAACACCATCCTCCCTTGTAAGCATAACAGAATATGTTGAATTTACATCTAACGTCTCATACAAAATAGAAGAAGTTGCGCCTTCAATAGGTTCATTATTTTTATACCATTGATAAGCGACGAAATCATACCCTCCATTATAAACATCATTACGAACCGCAAGAACATCATTCCAACGTTGCGCAATAATGCTATCAGGATAATAAACATCAAGCATTACATCAATATCTTCACCTCCACATGCTAATTCACCAAACGAAAGAGTTGCTTTATAACGATTAGGTTCAATACCCTTTAACATAGGAACAATCATTGCTCCATTTTCAGGTTTTACTGCCTCTACAGAAGCATCTTTCATCTCCTCATCAGCAAACTTGATAGCAAATTCTAATAATTTACCAGACTTCTCAACAAATGGAATAATAATATTATCATCAGTTGTACACACAGAAACAACACTATCTATAGCAAGTACTAACGATTCATTCACCAAGACATTTTTCACAATAGAATCACAACCATGCGAACTTGGTATTACATATCTACCTGATTGTGTAATTTGCTCACCATTAACTAAATATACATCGGTACTACAAATAGTATCAAATTCTTCAACTGCTTCAAGCACAGTCAAATCCAAAACAGTAATACTATCGCAACCATAAGCGGTAGGAATCGTATCCGAATACATACCTGTTGCAAAATAATTTTTACCTTTAAACGAATAAGGTAACTGATCTGGACAAACCACATGCTTAACCGTATCACGCATATCTGTTACATTAGGCAAAACTATTTTTAGTTCTTTTATCTCCTCACATTTACCATTCATTGAAGCCTTAAGCGTAACTGTATATTCACCACCTACAGCAGGATAAAAATGTACAGGATTAGAATTAGAAGAAGTTGAACCATCGCCAAAAATCCATTCCACATCACAAGGCAAATCAGAAGGTTGCATTTCTCCAGTTGGACTTTTAGTTGCAATATAACTTTTATTAGTAAACTTAACCTTATTTTCACAATTCTCCACAGTTGATTCATAATCAAAATCAGCAGTAGGATAACGTTGCATACCCTGCGTATTCAAAGTATAATAACATTGAGTATTTGTCGGTTGTATTACGTTAAGACAATATACATCAGGTTTATCTGTTGGAATAACATAAGTTTGTTCTTCACTTAATGTTTTATCTGGTTCTGTTTCCTTATACCATCTGTACAAAAATCCATCAGGACCTTTCAAAGTATCCATTTCAGCGTCGCCACAAGCAGAACTTTCAAGTTCACCACTTGAACAATTCAAAGTAAAATAGGCATAACCAAAGTGTCCTAATTCAGCACAATCGTAGGTTGTAAGACGCACTACTACCTCTTCGCCATCATGTTCACGAAGATTTACAGAAACAGTAGTCCAATCTTTCCACCATCCAGTTTCGAATTTATGCCAACCTTCACCAGAAGTATTTGTACCAGCAGTAAATTTTGCTTCTCCACAACCATTTTTATCTATTGGTTGTCCATTTTTCAACACTTCAAGTTCAAATTTAGGTTGCCACTCTTCACTATGACCTGGGTCTTGCAAAACTACTGCATATTTCAAGATTAATACAGCAGAAGAAGAAGCATCCACCTTATACTTATATTCAACACGTTCAGCTTCGCCATCAGTATTCCAATTACCAAGACGCACAGAAGCCACTTCCCCTTCTGGCACTGTACGCAACTGGCCATTAGTTCGAGGATCTCGTTCATCCAAATCAAAATGAATTGTATGACGACTCTCCATACTCAAATAGCCTTTATCAACACATCCTGAAGCAAACCCAGAAGCATCAACAACTGGATTCTTGCCAAAAGAACAATTATCAGCACTAAGGCTCATATAATCAATACAACGTGTTCCCGCATAATACACAAATTGGGAAATAGACATCCAAGTACCATTGATACCTTCACAACGCGAACGAACATAATATGTACACATACCTTCATCCATACCCTCAATTACAAGAAATGTATCACGCACATTCTCGTATGTTTTCCACTTTTGTGTGCGTTCATTATAGCAACGAACATCATAAGCTTCAGCTTCGCCACTCCATGAGAAAGTTACATTAAAATCAGCCACATCCACCTTCAAATCATAAGGTTTATAACAATATCCCACAGGCATAACCAAAATATTATCAACACATGCAGCAGGGGGATACGAACCATTAATACCATTACGCCAAACAAAGACCATTTTATGAGGAGTACCATCGGAAACAATAGTATCAACAATTGTATTCCATGAAGACTGAGAAAGTTTTGTTTTTCCACGTCCAAAATCTAAAGCATAAGTTTCAATCCACTTAGGCATAACTTCATTAGCGTTTACCGAATTAGTTTTCTCAGAAACAGGCACCCAGCAAACATAAAGGCCATCAATATCACTAATACTATCTTGCCAACCAGCAGCTTGCCAATCGAAAGAGAACTCATATTCACCAGCTTTCAAATGCAATTCTCTATACACAACAACACTCTGAGCATCTTCTTTTTTATTAGCCGTATAATTATTTGTTTTTCCATCATTAGAAACAAATAAACCATAATCACCACCATTAGAACCTGCTGCTCCAATATTCCATTGATTAACACATTGTTTACCTTGATTACCGGCATTTAGTTCCCATCCCTCATGTTGTGATGAAGACTCAAAATCGCATTGATAAATTATATTATCTGTCTGACAATATGCAAAAACAATCACACATTGCACAACTAATAACAAGATGAATTTACGTAACATAATTATAGATTATGAATTATGAATTAATTATTCTACCCCTTTTTCTTTACGCTTTTTAAGCCAAGGTTTAGTAACATTATTATTTAAACAATTACACTCTTTTTGTTTAGGCAATTCGAACATAACGCCTAATTTCACACCAACATACCAAGAATGCAAACTCAAGCCACCTTGTTCCATAGGCATTGTAGAATAAAATGAATTGATACCATCAATCAAATCCATCACTTTCATCAAATCATTATATCCATGCAAATTAGAATAACTCAACAAGTTACCTCCGCCACCCGAATTACCATAAGCGCTCAAAACACCTAATTCACCACACAACGCAAATTTAAAACGCACGCCACCACTATATCTATCAGCGCCCTTCAATTCTAAACCTTGCCAACCTAATTCAAATGTTGGAGAAAGATTTACTCTACCAACAAACCCCTTCTCTTGCGATGTAACATTATCAGCATCTACCGACTCCTTTATATTCATTGGTGGATATTTTTGATAAAACACTACACAATTGGAGAATTGAAAATCGCTTGTAACATCAGCATAAACACCTAATCCAACTTTTACACCAGCGCCAAAATAAAAACCAGACTCCAATTTATATCCTAACATAATTGGCATATTAAGATACAACACCCTCTGCATTTCTTTCCAAGTTACAATATTGTAAGCAATATCAGATGTATCATTTTCACTATCTACAACTGCATCAATTTGATAAATATCTTGAGTATTTCTCAATTTACTAGTAAGCAACTCGCCCTCTATACCTACCCCCAACCAAAGACCAGAAGTATGATGCCATTCATAACCAAAACCCAAACCTCCCCCTAAAAATGGTAATGAATTAATTTTCAGACTATCCGAAGAAGACATTAAACTAAAATTAGAAACACCCCCCGACAAAGAAATAGTCAAAAAATTAGAATTGTTACGATCCACATTAGGATCTCCCTTTTGCGCACGCAAAGAAACAACCGATAAACTTAATAAAAATAATACAACAAAAAATTTGTTAAAAGATAGAGTTTTCATATAATTTAAATTTCTAATATTCTGAATATTGATAAAAATAGCATACAACAAACCTCAATATACAACACGTTGCAAAGTTAAAAAAAAAAAATCAAATTACAAACACTTTACTAAAAAATATTCAAAACACAAAAAACATATTGCACAATTCAAAAATAATATGTACTTTTGCACATTAAAAATATGCAAAAAATTTATCAACTTAATTTAATTACAAATTTATGAAAACAACTACTTTATTGAAATCGCTATTCCTTGCGATTGTTTTGAGCATCACGGCATTAGCGTATGCCCAAGATGAACCTACAATTCCAGAAGTAACAACAATGGAAGAACTAATTGCTGCCCTTGGCGACAACGACCAAGTTGCTGGTGTAAGAGTACACTTCAAAAATCTTGAACCTATTTTTGTTGTAAAATCGTTATACACTGACACATATATGCCTGATGGAACAACACTTTTGAAAATCAGGACTGCTTGTCCTAGCAAATTTGATGCTATTGGTAGATACTATTACAACAATGATGCAGAATCTGGAGCTATCGGATTTAAATTTGAAGTTGAAGAAATTACAACAGCTTATGCATTTCATAATCTCTTCTATCTCGCTGAAAGCAAAACTCAAAATGCTGTAGAAATAATCAATCCTGTTGTGGTTACAGCAGTTGACAACAACAATGTATTTGTTCAATACCAAGATTTTGACAAAAACAATCATGGCGATTTAATCGTAATCGAAGGCGAACATTCATTGCAAATCGGTGATCAACTAACAGGCTTTACCGCAACACTCAATTATGCAAGAAGAGACACTACCTTCACTGCAACTGACACAATTGTAACAATGATTCGCAACACACACTTCAATGTAGAGGCTTCTTCTTTGGGTACTATAACAAAAAACAGTGTAATCAAATATAGAGCTACAACAACGCTTAATAATCTTTTCAACAATAAGACTGATGCCGCAGCTATTCAACTTCCTGTTGGCGGTGTTATCATAAAAGAAGGTGAAAAATACTTATACAAAGTAAATGAAGAGTCTGTTGAGGTTAAATCTAACACTGTAAATCTTGACGAATATTTGAATAACCCTATTTCTGAAATGGTAAGAGGTGTTATTAACTACTACCATACTGTAGAAAACACATTCAATGTGATTATTACAGAAATCAAAGCTCTCGACACAAACTATGCAACTATTGCAGAGTGGATTGATGCAGCACAAGCAGGTATTACTACAGGCTCACTTAAAAATCCTGTAAACATAACTCTCTGCGTTGAACAATCAAAAAACACTATAGTTTTTGCAGAAGATAATAGTGCCGCTATATGCCTATTATTCCCTCCAGTAGAAAAAATTCCATCAAAAACTGAAGCTGGAAATGATACTACAATAGTGAAACCTTTTCCTTACAAAGCAGGTGATATTATTTCTGGTATTGAAGGTAACATTATTTGCTTCGATAAAAACAATAATATTGTTGCTCCACACATTGAACTCTCTTTTGACGACACTACATCTATCAGTAGAGTCAATACAGGCGTTATTGAACCTCTTAATGTAACAATTGCAGAACTCAATGCAGATAAAGATGCAATCAAAGAAGGGGCTATCTCTAAATTTGCTAACCGTCTTGTGAAAATTAATGGTGTAATAAACGGAACTAAATGGGTAGGTGCTGATCCAAAAATATTTCCTTTGATTCAAGGAGAAGACACTCTCACATATAGTACCAATACTTTAAATGCTTTCCCTTTAAATACAATGATGAAAAAAGATAATACATCACAAATGACTATTATCGGAGTGATTGATTATAAGATTATCAACTCGTCTAATTTGTATTCTATCTACCCTCGTTCAGTTGAAGATGTACATTTGGTTGCTCCTGAATTTGTTCCTGCAGCAGGCATGTATGAAAAAGAGATTGAAGTTGCTATCACAATGCTTGGAGAACAAGGTGTAGATTATACAGCTATATATTACACAACTGACCCTGAATTTAACCCAGAAGATGATCCTGAAATGCTTGCTGGAGAAGAATATACAGAACCTCTACAACTTACAGAGACAACAACAATCCATGCAATGGCTACTTATCTTGATGATGAATCAAAATCAAGTCCTATAGTAAAAGCTATTTATACTATTGTTGATGAGTTGCCAACAGATCCAACAGGAACAGACAAAGTGGTATTAGTTGCAACTGTATATACTAATAATGGTTCTATTATCGTAAATACTGAAGTAGGCAATAATATTGAAGTTTATACTGTTAATGGTCAAAATATCTACAATGCTATGGCAACAAGTAATATTACAACTATTGAAGCTAATGGCAATAATGTAGTTATTGTTCGCGTAAATGGTAAATCTATCAAAGTAGCAGTAAAATAAGTTATAGACTATTCGATACGAAATAAGGTACTCCAAAATTGGAGTACCTTATTTTTTTGCTTAATCTACAAGAATAGATATTTTGCGGTTTGCTTTATAGTATATTTATCCTATATTTATAGTATATTTATCCTATATTTATGGTATGTTGTAGATAGGAAGATTAGTATATATGTCTACTATAATAAATTATTTAGCATAACCGCCAAGAGGGCCTTTAACTGGGTTGTACATCTCTTCAATCATTGCAGCATAGTTTTGAAGTATGACTGCACGACGAAGTTTGAGAGTAGATGTCAACTCGCCTGATTCGATTGTAAATCCACGTTTGATAAGACGGAATTTTTTAATCTTTTCGTATGGCGCCATATCTTTTTGGAGTTCGGCAATACGCTCTTCCATCATTTTGCAGATTTGTGGATGCTCCATCAATTCGTCGACAAGCTCGTATGTGATGTTGTTTTGAGCTGCATAACCTTTGATGGCTTCGAGGTTAGGGGCAATGATTGCAGTAACGAAGTTACGATTGTTGCCAATAACTGCCACTTGCTCAATGAATACGTCACCACCGAGGATTGTTTCGATTTGTTGTGGGGCAATGTATTTACCGTTAGAAGTTTTGAAAAGGTCTTTAAGACGGTCGGTCATGTAGAGGTGTTTGCTATCGACAAGTTTGCCGGCATCACCTGTGCGGAACCAGCCATCGATGAATGAGTTGGCGTTGATTTCTGGCTTTTTATAATATCCAGAACAAACAGTTTTACCTTTAACAAGGATTTCACCATCTTCGCCAATTTTAACTTGAACATCGGGCATGAGTGTACCCATTGAGCCAATTACGTAGTTATGATATGGATAGCAACAAACTGTAGCAGTAGTTTCGGTAAGTCCATAGCCATACATAATTGGTAATCCAAGACTTACGAAGAATTTAGCGAGTTTGTCGTCGAGAGCAGCACCAGCCACAGGGAATAGGCGACCACGGTCGAGACCTACGACTTTTTTGAGAGTAGAGAAGATGAGTCGGTCGGCAATCTTATAACGAATAGCGAGGCCAAAAGGGGCGCGTTTTTGGTCTTTACAATAGCCGATATTGTATTCTTCGCCCACGGCTAAAGCCCAAGCTACTAAGGCTTTTTTGAAAGGCGAGAAAGTATCGATTTTGAGTTGCACACCAGCAGCGATTTTTTCCCAGAAACGAGGCACAGCACAAAGCATAGTTGGGCGCACCTCTTTGAGAGTGTTTTGAATGTCGGCAGGGCGTTGATTGAGATATACTTTCACGTCTTCCCATAAGCAGAAATAGGTCCATGCACGCTCGAAGATGTGGGTGAGCGGAAGGAATGCCATAGAGGTGTCGCTACGTTTGATGTGGACGAGACGTTGGTCGTGGATGCGCATAGCTTCGAGCAAGCATGAGTGAGGGAGCATAACGCCT
>JAZLDO010000035.1:0-4139 GCA_045614825.1 Candidatus Aphodosoma sp.
AGTTCCCACAATACGCGACCTGCAACTGGTGCTTTAAGAGGTTCTGCGTTAGGGTGGAGAAGTTTTTGAGAGTCAACTTTAGCACCAGCTGAACCTTGCATTTTAGCAGCAATTTTTTCTTCCAACTCTTTATTGAAACGACGTTTAGCTTCGCCCGATTTGAATTCACGATATTGTTTGTCGTGCATAGCAAATTCGAAGAGTTCTTCGTCATCTTGACCACGATCCCAGCCAAGTTCTTCCATCTCTTTGATGTATTGAGGCAATACGTTAGGATAGTTGTCTTGAGGGTTACCTGTGAAGAATTCGAGACCTTTAGTTTTAGCAAGTTCGATGATTTCTGGATCAAGTTTACCTGGCAATTGACCAGCTTTACCAAGAATCATATCCCAAGTGTTAGCATCAATCATTGACCAACGTTCGCCACCACGGCTCATTGCAAATACGTTCATCAATGCAACGTTTTTCACATATTGAGAGAATGGAGTAACCAAAGGTGGGTTACCAAGTTTAGGCCAAATATATTTCACTTCGTCGAAGAGTTGCACGAGGAGTTCGTCTTCGTTCAATTCTGCTTTACCTTGAGCTTTAAGGTTAGAGTTAATAGCAGCATGAACACCTTTAAGGTCGGCCATCAAAGAACCCATCATACCACCAGGGAGACCGCAACCAACGAGCAATGAAGACATGAAACGGTTGCGAGGGTCGATGAAGTAACCCAAGAAGTCGTCCATAAAACTTTGAGTCAAACGACGAGCTTCCATATAAGCTTTCATGTTGATTTCAGGCACTTTAAAACCTTCAGCTTTAAACATTTCACTGATAGTGATAACGTCAGGGTGAACCATACCCCAAGAAAGTGGCTCCATAGCAACGTCGAACACATCACCACCTGCTTTTGCAACTTCGAGCATAGAAGCTACAGAGAAACCAGGACCAGTGTGACCGTGATATTGAACTACGATTTCAGGGTGGTTAGTTTTGATAGATTTTACGATTTGACCGAGCACTGTTGGACGACCAATACCTGCCATATCTTTCAAACAGATTTCTTGTGCGCCTTCAGCGATAAGTTTCTCAGCCATATTGATATAATACTCAGCTGTGTGCACTTGAGAGTGAGTGATACACATAGTAGCTTGAGCAGTCATACCTGCAGCTTTAGCCCATTTAATAGAAGCCGCAATATTGCGAACGTCGTTCAAACCGCAGAAGATACGAGTGATATCCACACCTTGAGCATGTTTTACTTTGTACATCAATTCACGCACATCGGCAGGCACTGGGTTCATACGCAAAGCATTCAAACCACGGTCGAGCATGTGAGTTTTGATACCTGCTTCGTTGAAAGGTTTTGTAAATGTACGAACTGCAAGGTTTGGATTTTCGCCATATAATAAATTCACTTGTTCAGATGCACCACCATTAGTCTCTACGCGAGCAAAACAGCCCATGTCGATAATAACTGGTGCAATTTGTGCCAATTGATCTTTACGAGGCACATATTTACCTGACGATTGCCACATGTCACGGTAAACCAAGCTAAATTGAATTTCTCTTGCCATTGTTTTTTGTTTTTATAGTTAGATTATTAGGTTTATTATCCTATGATTTTAGACATAGATTTTCTACTCATTTTTTGAGCATGTAAATTTCGCAATTATTTTTGAATTGACCAAATTTTAAAATATGTTTTTCAACATGTTTTTTGAAAAACAAAAAAACTCAACATTCAATTCTCAATTCTCAAATCTCAACTCCACCCATTTTCTACCTCTTTCGCCTTTTGCATTATCATAAGTTTTAGATGAAAAATTGGTGATAATTTGCTTATATCCTCCTGTTTCTTCCTTTATAAGAGTATGATTTGTATGTTCATGGCCTGCTAAAACGAGCTCAATATTATATTTTTTCACGACCCCTTCATAAAGCCATCGGACAATGAGATTATTAAATTTACTACGAGCAGAGCGCAACGGATGATGCAATGCTACTATTCTTTTCGCGTGTTTATCAGCTTTTTTTAGTTTTTCAATTAGCCATGCTCTCTGCTGAAATTGATACCAAATAGGCTGATTTGAATCGAGAATATAGAGATGTGTTTTACCAAAATCTAACTCGCAACAACCTATTGCCGGCGCAGTATTTTCGCCATCTAAAAAATATGGGAATGTGTAAAAAAATCGTTCATCGGGATGCTTATTCACCCCCTTGTGATAATCATGATTTCCAATAATTGATAAAATTGGCACCTCCGTGCGCAACGACTCAAACGAACGAAAATACAAATCCCACTTCTCTTGATGTGGTCTATCAATCAAATCCCCCAACTGTAACACAAAATCCACATCATACTCCTTTTTTAATTGCATTACCGCTGAGTCTGTATCAGCATTATAACTCTTATCTTGCACATCACCCAATACCAATACACTCAACGAATCTGAATAATCCACCTTAGTTGAATAATAAGGTGTTATAGTATCCATAGTCTCTATAGCATAACTATACTTTCCCTTTCCAATCGCTACTTTACTCCAATAATACACAGCCTCTCCTCCACCCGATTTAATCCATTTTTTGTTTATCTCAGGATAGAGGGTATCGGCATCAGAAATCCAAATAAGACGTACGGCATTATCTTTCAACAACGCAGAATCAGGGCGTGACCGCCACGACACAATCCTTTCCAACAAAGGATTATCCCCTATCGTTAATTGAACACCGACCACACTTTCAGTCAATTGAAATGTAGGTTCGGGATGCTTGTTAAACCAAACATTCCAACGAGAAACAATCCAAATGGCAAGTAGGATTACAACCACTCCAAAAACTATTCTTCCTATTTTTTGCATAATATTTTAACGTCAGCTCAATTAAAATTCCGTGTTGCCCGTGAGAAAAAAACTTATTATTTCAAACAAAAATGTGAAATTCAAAACATCACATTTCAAATTTCACATTTCAAATTTCACATTATAATTATTCTTCTGTAGTTTCTTCTTCTTTTTCTGAAAAATCGTCGTTACCCGATTTCACCAAAAGGTTATACCATTGAACGAGTTTTTTAATATCAGTTGGATATACGCGGTCACGATCAAAATCAGGCAATACTTTAGCGAACCATTCGCGCAATACTTTAGGTTCGGCTTTAGGATCAACACTTGCTTCCGCGCCGTTTTCGAGTTTTTTCACGCTCTCGAGCACTTCACGAAGAGGCACTTCTGTAGTTTCGGTGTACATAGCGATATCGGCAAGCGAAATAACTTTATCGCGTTGATGCGATGGGAAACGTTTGCCATCTACGAGTGATTCAACTATGATCATATTTTTTGCTCCTGAAACGAGCTTGAATAGTCCTGGTTTGCCAGAGATTGATAAAATTGATTTTAACATAAGTCTTTTAGATTAGATTAATGGTTCATTTTTTCGAGACGCAAAGTTAATATATTTTTCTCACATACACAACACCCCACCCACAGTTCTTCTTCAATTTAGTTGAAACCAATTATTTCAATACCACCTTTAACCTTAAAAATCCACTTAACATACTTATATTGTTACACGAAACTTCCCTCAAGCAAGGTGCAAGCAACCTATACCGAAGAAAACAGCCACTATTACACCCCACATTTGCAAAGTTTGCAAAGTTTGCAAAGTGTCTTTTCCTAAAAATAGTAGACAGTTTTTAATTATTCTACCAAACACCAATAATTTTTCTTCAAACTCCAATACAAAAAAATAGGGATTGGCACAAAACCAATCCCTATATAAATTAAGGTTATAAATTCTAAAATTAGATAACACCTTGTTCGAGCATAGCTTGAGCAACTTTCATGAAGCCAGCGATGTTAGCACCTTTAACGTAGTCGATAGAGCCATCAGCTTGTTTACCGAATTTAACGCAAGCGTTGTGGATGCTTTCCATGATGAAGTGAAGTTTAGCATCAACTTCAGCTGGTGACCAAGAAAGGTGAGCAGCATTTTGAGTCATTTCAAGACCAGAAGTAGCAACACCACCAGCGTTAACAGCTTTACCAGGAGCGAAGATTACGCCGTTAGTTTGGAATTCGCGGATAGCTTCAGGAGTACAACCCATGTTAGAAACTTCGCAGCAGTATTTAGTACCGTTAGCGATA
>JAZLDO010000036.1:0-30048 GCA_045614825.1 Candidatus Aphodosoma sp.
AACCAAAGCACACCCGAAATAGCCAAACATACAGCACAAATCACAAAGATAATCGATTTATCTGCTGCATTATTCACCACCTCGCCCATCTTGAAGCTCGCTACCAACTGTGGCAACACTACCGAAAGGTTGAAAATACCCATATACAAGCCCATCTTTGTTTGATCTACTTTCTCACTCATAATTGCAAATGGAAGCGATACCAACGACGCCCAACCAATACCCACAATTGCAAGTGCAGCAAAGAATATAACAATATTCGAACCAAACATAGCAATAATCGCATAACCCAACGCCATCAACAAGATAGACCATGTATGTGTACGAGTTGCACCAATTTTATTAGCCACAACATTAAGCACCAACACTGGGAATATAGCCCCAATCAAGTCACGTGTGAGGAACGCCATCGAGTTTGTTTGCTCCATTGGTTTACCTGAAGCCAAGCCAATGATTTGTGTCGAAACATAGAAGAACATATAGATGTTCATTGTCTGAACACCCCACCATGTGAATGAGTGAGCCAACAATATTTTTTGGAATTCATGAGTATTTTCTTTTACTCTAAACACGTTCAACAATACAAGCACAATTGCTACGAGTTCAACGATAACACAAGCAAGTTCCACTGTGCTGAGCGTGAACAATCCAAATATACTAACACTCGATGTATCTTCCAAACCAAACAATTTAGCCACAATCACATAGATGCCATACATCAAGAAACCATAAAGTGGCAAAATCGCATTGTTCATATCCTTAAACGAAGTCTTCGACTCTTCTGCTTTTGCATCTTCAGCCACCTCCAATTCGCGTGGTTCCTCTATCATAAACGAAGGTATAAGCGTGAAAATCAACGCAATTACCACACCTACATAGATAAGCACTTCATTGCCCAAGAACGTAGCAATCAAATATGCCAACACACCGAATGTGCCCGACACTGTCTGCATCCAAGTGTACGCTTTCGAACGTTCTGCCATTGGCGAACAATCCGATACCAACGAACGTGTAGGGTTAAATGATACGTTGATACTCAAGTCCAATGTCAACGCCACTGCCACCGCAATAGCCAACAAACCTTCAGCACCTTGACCGCCTGTAATCATTTGTTGTATAATACCCAAGTTTGGCAAAGCCAACAACATCAAACCGGTCAATACACCGCCCAACAAAATCCATGGACGACGGCGTCCACCCATAAACCACAATTTGTCACTCACCAAACCCACGATTGGTTGTGCAATAATACCAGCAATCGGACCAGCTGCCCAAACAATACCAATTTCGTGAATATCAAGACCATATTTGGTCGAAAGAATCCAGCTTAATGCCGAAATTTGCACCGACAATGCAAAACCCATAGCCGTAGCTGGCAAACTGAGAAGAGCATAAAACGAATTGCTCATCTTTTTCTGAATGTTCAACATAATGCTAATTTATTATTTCGTTAATATAATTGAAAATCTACTTATAAATAAACTGCAAAATTACAAAAAAAATATTAAATCGCAAAATATCCTAACTCTAAAAATCTAATTTGCATTAAAAGTAAAGTATATTACATGAGTGTGATAAATACACTATAACTATTATGTGAGAACAACAAACTCTATATACTGTATTCTACAAAAAGTAAAATCCAATAGAACTATAGAAAAATACTTATAAATTGAAATTTTACGAATTTTTATTTTGATAATTTTCTGGCATAAATTCAAATTTTTGCCAGAAACAGGATTTAAGAATTGAATGAGATACCCATATTTTGAGCTTAATGATATGGTTTGTATAAGCTAACTTTTAATTTGCAACCTATTTATGATTTTAGTTTTCAGTGTGTTGAATTTTGTCTTTTGTACGAAAAGGGTTTGTGTACTTTTAATTTGAAATGATTTTGCGCAAAATATGTTTTATAATATGTTTTTTTTTGTTTGATATTTGGGAAAAAAGTTGTTATTTTGCAACGTAAAAATTTATGATGAAAATAGCTCAATCTTTTTACCTTAAGAAAACTAATACTAAGAAACAATGCGAAAAAGGAGACTTTGCGAAAAGTCTCCTTTTTATTTGCGTATTACGCAAATATTTGTTATATTTGCAGAAAAAATAAGATTCGTGTTTTATGGAAGAAAGAAAGATTGTTACGAGCCTATTGGTTTATGACTATTGTGAGTTGCCCGAACAATATAAAAAGTTGGTAGATGAGGCAAAACGAGTAACAAGTGATGCGTATGCACCATATTCGAAGTTTCATGTTGGAGCGGCGGTTTTATTGGAGAACGGAGAGATCGTTAGTGCTACTAACCAAGAAAATGCAGCTTATCCATCTGGTTTGTGCGCCGAGCGCGTTACTATGTTCTATGCCAATTCGAAATATCCTAATGTAGCTCCTAAGGCATTAGCTATTGCAACATTTGCCGATGGTGATTTCTTAGACGAGCCAATTACTCCATGTGGGGCGTGCCGACAAGTGTTATTAGAAACTGAAGTGCGTTATGGAGTTGATATGGATGTGTTATTGTATGGCAAGAAGGGTATTTATAAGCTTTCTTCCGTTAAAGCTTTGTTGCCGTTGTCTTTTGATAAATCATTTTTAGGGTAATGTTTAATAGCTTATTACTATGGGAAAAGTGAAATTTACAATGGAGTTTGTCCTAAATTCTTGTTCACATTCGGTGTTGTGGACTGCTATTAGTGCTCCTTCTGAGTTGAGTAATTGGTTCGCCGATGATGTGAAATTGAAGGGCGATAAATGGATTTTTGAGTGGGATGGAGTGCCTCAAGAGGCTACACGATTGTCGTGTCGTGATATGAAGTTGGTTAAATTTAGATGGCTTGAAGATACAACTGATTGTTATTTTGAGTTGAAAATCAATGATGATCCTCTAACTGGTAATGTAACTTTGGTTGTTACTGACTTTGCAGAGGAGAATGAAGTGGAAGATGCTAAACTATTGTGGGAAGAGCAAGTAAGAATGTTAGGCCTCCATTTAGGCATAAGGTTATAATTTAGGGTTGGGAAAGTGAGATTTTTTTTGTAACTTTGCATTTTCAATAAATATGAGATATTAGACACGAGATGTTAAATTGATATATATCATATTTAACTCTTGTGTTTGAAAATTTAAAAGAATAGATGAAGCGAATTGATATATATGTCTTGAAGAATTTTTTGTTGCTGTTTTTTGCAACATTTTTTATCTGTTCGTTTATATTGATAATGCAATTTTTATGGCTTTATATCGGTGAGCTAGTGGGTAAGGGCTTGCCAATTAAAGTATTATTGGAATTCTTGCTTTATTCTTGGTTGTCTTTAGTGCCAATGGCTTTGCCTCTTGCTATTTTGTTAGCTTCGTTGATGTCGTTTGGTGATATGGGTGAGAAGTTAGAGTTGTTGGCGATGAAGTCTGCTGGTGTATCTTTGTTTCGAATAATGCGTTCGTTGATGATTTTTATTCTTTTGATTTGTTTTGGCGCATTTTGGTTTTCGAATAATGTGATTCCCGTTGCCCAAAAAAGACAGTGGGCTTTGTTGCATAGTTTTCGTAATAAATCTCTAGAACTAAACATTCCAGTTGGGGAATTTTACTCAGAGATTAATAATCTACGATTGTATGTTAGAGATAAGGATTACGATACGGGTGCGTTGTTGGATGTGATGGTGTATGATTTTTCAAAAGGCTTTGATAATGCTGCTGTTACGACTGCCGACACGGTATATGTGAAGATGACGGAGGATAAGTTGAATTTGAAATTGTTGTTCAAGCATGGCGAGTCGTTTGAAAATTTGGAGAAGGGTGAAGGTTTTGATTTTAAAAATGTTCCGTATAGACGAGAGGTTTTTAGACAAAAAGAGATGTTGGTTAATTTCGATGCAAATTTCAATGAGTTAGATGCATCTTACTTGGATAATCAGCATGTGTCTAAAAATATAGTGAGATTGACTCACGATATAGACTCGGTGAATGTGATAAGAGACTCGTTGCGCACGAATTTGTCGGTGCAAATGCGAGAAGAAAAATTGTATGCCAATGCTTTTGAGGCAGAGGATACGATAAATGTTTTGAAAGAGGATAAGGTATATGAATTAGATTCTTTGTTTGCTAAAGCAACATATCGTCAAGCGAAGAACATAATGAATAATACTGTCTCTCGTATAAATGCCGTAAGTAATGATATTCAATATAGCAAGACAGTTATATCTGACTCAGATTGGTATTTTACTAAACATTCGTTGGAGTGGCATAGAAAGTTTACGTTGTCGTTTGCTTGTTTGATATTCTTTTTTATTGGCGCTCCACTTGGTGCTATTATCAGGAAAGGTGGATTGGGGATGCCAGCTGTGGTTGCGGTATTGATGTTTATTGTCTATTATATTATTGATACCATGGGGGTAAAGATGGCGCGTGAAGCAGTGTGGGAAGTATGGCAAGGTATGTGGTTAAGCTCAATGGTTTTGTTGCCGATAGGTATATTTTTGACATATAAAGCAGCAACAGATTCTGTGCTATTTAATTTGGATGGCTGGAAGTTGTTTCTTAAGAAAATTAAAATAAGAAGTAGGGGTAAAATATAGAGGGGATTTATACGAACTGAGAAATAAAAAATAATATAAAAACGATTGAATGTTGTTAGATGAGGGTATTAACTTTCAGATTTCACATTTCAACTTTCAACTTTAAAAAATATGGAATTTAGAATTAACACAATTGAAGAGGCTCTTGAGGATTTTCGCGAAGGAAAATTCTTGATAGTTGTTGATGATGAAGATCGTGAGAATGAGGGTGATTTTATTATCGCTGCAGAAAAAATTACGCCTGAGGCGGTGAATTTTATGTTGAAAAATGGACGTGGAGTATTGTGTACTCCGCTACCAATAAGCCGTTGTAAGGAGTTGGAACTTGAGCGTCAAGTGAGCAATAATACATCTATGTTGGGTACGCCATTTACCGTTACGGTTGACTATCTTGAAGGTTGTTCGACAGGTGTATCTATTCATGACCGTGCAGCTACTATTCGTGCTTTGGCTGACCCTAATGTGAAACCTGAGGCATTCGGTCGCCCAGGACATATCAATCCTCTTTATGCACAAGAGCGTGGTGTGTTGCGTCGTGCAGGACATACCGAAGCTTCGGTGGATTTGGCGCGCTTGGCAGGATTGTATCCAGCTGCGGCTTTGATCGAGATTATGAACGAAGATGGCACAATGGCTCGTATGCCAGACTTGCAATTGGTGGCTCAAAAATATGGTATTAAACTTATCACAATCAAAGATTTGATTGCTTATCGTTTGAAAACAGAGTCGCTCGTTGAAAAAGGCGAAGAGGCTATGTTGCCAACTCACTATGGTAACTTCAAAATCATACCATTCCGCCAAAAATCAAATGGCTTGGAGCATGTTGCCCTTGTAAAAGGTGAGTGGAAAAAAGATGAGCCAGTGTTAGTGCGCGTGCACTCGTCTTGTATGACAGGCGATATCTTTGGCTCATGCCGTTGCGAGTGTGGCGAGCAATTGCATAAAGCTATGGAGTTGGTAGAGAAAGAGGGTAAAGGTGCAATCGTATATCTCAATCAAGAGGGACGTGGCATTGGTTTGATGGATAAAATCCGTGCATATAAATTGCAAGAAGAGGGATTGGATACAGTAGATGCCAATTTGCATCTCGGTTATCAAGCCGATGAGCGCGACTATGGTGTAGGAGCAAATATCCTTCGCGAAATAGGTATTACAAAAATGCGATTGATGTCGAATAATCCAGTTAAGCGTATTGGTCTTGAGGGTTATGGACTTGAAATCGTAGAGAATGTGCCTATCGAAATCGAAATGAACGAATACAACGAACAGTATTTGAAGACTAAAAAAGAGAGAATGGGGCATACGCTTCATCTTTAAGCAATGCACAATTCATAATGCATAATTCACAATTAGCCATTCGGCTTTTGGATTTATAATTTTGTTTATAGCATCTGTAGTGTTCTATGGGTGCTATAATTTTCGATTATATGAAGTTTAGAGATTATTTGCCATATTATAAGCGGAATTTGAAGGTGGCGGGGCCGATTGTGTTGTCGCAAGTTGGAGTTGCGTTGACGCAGTTGGTAGATACGTTCATGGTTAGTCGTTTGGGTACGGTGGAGTTGGCGGCAGTGTCGTTTGCTTCGTCGGTGGCGTTGTTGGGCTTTCTGTTTGTGAATGGTTTGTTGATGGGTGTGACACCAATTGTAGGTCAGACATATACGTCGAATGAATTGGGCAGTGCAGAGATTAAAGTAGGACGTATAGGGCAGATATTCCAGAATCAGATGTTGTTAGCAGTTGTGTCATCGGTGTTGATGTTGGGCTTTTTGCTTCTGGTGTCGGGCTTTTTATCGTATATGGGACAAGACGTGGCAGTGGTGGAGTGTGCTATCCCTTATTATATAGTCTTGGCGATTAGTGTGTTGCCGAATACGCTATTTATTGCCGGCAAGCAGTTTTTGGAAGGGTTGGGTAATACGTCGGTAGCTATGGTGATAACCGTAATAGCAAACTTGGTGAATATATTATTCAATTACTTTTTGATATTTGGTAAGTGTGGATTTCCTGAAATGGGGGTGTTGGGAGCCGGTGTGGCAACATTGATTTCGCGTGTGGTGATGCCATTTATGTTATTTGCAGTTATATATTGGCGTAAAGAGTGGTGGGCTTATTGTAAAGGATTTAGGATGAGTTGGTTTGCATGGAAAGAGGTGTGCGATATTTGTGTCGTAGGACTTCCTATTGCCGCACATATCTTGATGGAGATGTCGGCATTTACTTTCTCCGGCATAATGATGGGGTGGCTTGGAGCGGCAGCATTGGCAAGTCATCAGATAGCATCGCAGATGAGCAATTTGTTGTTTATGGTGGTGTTAGGCATATCGGCAGCGACCACGATACGGGTGAGTCATCAGTATGGAGCAAAGGATTATAGTGCGATGCGTATGGCAGCGAATGCGTCGATACACTTGTGCTTGTTTACCAACTTTGTGATGGGGGCATTGTTGATATTTTTTAGAGAGAATATAGCGATGTTGTTTTCGGCAGACCCAGAGGTGATTCGTCTTGGGTCGCAAGTGTTGGTTATGGCGGGTATATTCCAATTGTCGGACGGGATGCAAGCTGTTGGAGCTGGTATTTTGCGAGGATTGAAAGATGTGAAGATAACTATGTATGTGGCGTTTTTAGCGTATATAGTTATCAATTTGCCACTTGGTTATGTGATGGCATTTGTTGTAGGATTAGGTGCTCCGGGGGTGTGGATAGGATTTATTGGAGGATTGACAGTGGCGGCAATATTGTTTAGAATTAGATACTTGAGAGACTTTAAAATGATAATGAGGAGTTAGGAGTTAGGAATGAGGAATGAGGAGTTAAATGATTTAATTCCCAATTTTCAACTTTCAACTATATTTATATTAACCATTAAAATTTTATTACTATTATGAAGTTTGTAAAATTATTTGTTGTGATTGCTTGTATGATGTCGATGGCGGCATGTTGCAATCAAAAAGATGAAGAATCTAAAAACCCAACTATTGAGACTATTATGGCTCGTCGCAGTATTCGTAAGTATAAACCAGATGCTGTAGAGCGTGGCAAATTGAAAGCTATTATGGAGTGCGGTATCAATGCTCCTAATGGACAAAACAAACAATCATGGGAAGTGCGTGTAGTGGATAATCCAGAAGTAATGAATTACATCAAACAAGTGATGATTGAAGCGTACGACGAAAAAGTTATTGGATGTTTCCGTGGTGCGCCTGTTATGGTGTTTATTGCTCGTGATGTGAATTATGATTTCTCGGCATATGATTGTGGCTTGATGGCAGAGAATATGATGTTGGCTGCTCAATCATTAGGCGTTGGTTCTATCTGTTTAGGTAGTCCTGTGAGATTGATTAATGACAATCCTGCTTGTGCTCCAATTCTTGAACGTTTAAAAATTAGCGAAGGCTATGAATTGTCGCTTTGCGTAGGATTAGGTTATGCTGATGAAACTCCAGAAGCAAAACCTCGTGATAAGGGCAAAGTGTGGTTCGTAAAATAACATATTATCATTGTATATAAAGAGACTGAGTCAAAACGTAAATTTTGACTCAGCCTTTTTTTTTACTTTATAAACACCCACAGTGTGTATTCGCCTCTCAAAAAAAATTATGGAATTGATTTACTCTGTATTGTGTTGCAATGATTTATAATATCTTTAAATTTCATCATCTTCCACTACAAGGTTTTCGACAATGAAGTTTTGACGTTCGGGGGTATTGTCGCCCATGTAGAAAGAGAGGAGTTCGGATACGGCGTCTTCTTTGCGAAGCATCACTTGGTCAAGGCGCATATCGGGACCGATGAAGTGTTTGAATTCGTCTGGAGATATTTCACCTAAACCTTTGAATCGAGTAATCTCAGGGTTTGATCCTAACTCTTCAAGAGCAGCAAGGCGTTCTTCCTCTGTGTAGCAATAACGTGTCTCTTTCTTATTACGTACACGGAAAAGAGGTGTTTGTAAGATATATACGTGTCCTTTTTTTACTAAATCAGGAAAGAATTGAAGGAAGAATGTCATCAATAGCAAACGAATGTGCATACCATCCACATCGGCATCGGTTGCAATAATCACCTTATTATAACGTAGTCCTTCGAGTCCATCTTCGATATTGAGTGCTGCTTGTAGGTAGTTGAACTCTTCGTTTTCATACACCACTTTTTTTGTTTGCCCATAAGAGTTATAAGGCTTACCACGGAGCGAGAAAACGGCTTGGGTATCTACATCACGAGTTTTGGTAATAGAACCTGATGCAGAGTCGCCCTCGGTGATGAAGATGCACGATTGGTCGCGGAGTTCGCCTTTGTTGTCGTTGAGGTGTATGCGGCAATCACGAAGTTTTTTGTTGTGGAGATTGGCTTTTTTAGCGCGTTCGCGAGCTAATTTTGTTACGCCTGCTATTGCTTTACGTTCTTTTTCTGCCTCTTGGATTTTTTTGAGCATCACATCAGCCACTTCGAGATTCTTGTGAAGGTAGTTATCAACCTCTTTTTTGACGAAATCGCCTATGAATTTAGCAATAGTAGGACCTTCGGGGCCCATGTCTTTAGAGCCGAGTTTTACTTTTGTTTGTGATTCGAACACGGGATCTTGCACCGATACTGCAACTGCGGCTACAAGACCTGCACGGATATCGCTCAGTTCCATGCCATTTTTGTTGTAGTACTCTTTGATAGTTTTACCAAACGCTTCGCGAAAAGCTGATTGGTGTGTACCTCCTTGGATGGTGTGTTGACCATTGACGAATGAGTAGTATTCTTCGCCATATTGTTCGATATGGGTGAAAGCAATCTCAATGTCTTCGTCTTTTAGATGAACGATAGGATAGAGTGGCTCAGAAGTAGTTGCTTCGGTGAGAAGGTCGAGGAGTCCATTCTTAGACACAAAACGTTTGCCGTTGTATGTGATGGTGAGCCCTGTGTTCAAATAACTATAGTTGCGAAGCATAGTTTCAACATACTCGTCTTTGAACGCATAGTGAGGGTCGAAAAGTCGCTCTTGAGGGTGTTGTGGATCGCAGTCGGGAGTGAAGCTGACTAGTGTGCCATTCTTTTCGGTTGTAGGTTCGAGGTCGTATTCTTTCACGAGTTTACCTTGTTCGAAGTCGGCTTGTTTCACCATACCATCGCGGAATGATTTTACTGTGAAATAGCGCGATAGGGCATTCACGGCTTTTGTACCTACACCATTGAGACCAACTGACTTTTTGAAGGCTTTGTCATCATATTTACCACCTGTGTTGAGAATTGACACAGCATCAATCATTTTGCCTTGAGGAATACCACGGCCATAGTCGCGTACAGTGACTGTGCGTTCTTTGATGGTTATCTCAATGCGATTGCCAAAATGCATGCGAAATTCGTCGATAGAGTTGTCGATTACCTCTTTGATGAGAACATATATACCATCGTCGGCACTCGATCCGTCGCCCAATTTACCAATGTACATACCTGCACGTCGGCGAATATGGGTTAGTCCTTCGAGTGTGACAATGTTGCCTTCTGTATAGTCGGCTGCAGCAAATTGATTATCTAATGATGTTGCTTGTTCGTCTGCCATTTTATTGACTATTAGTAGCGTGTTGTGAGTAACGTGATTTACTTTGGTTCGCTATGTTATTTTGTTTAATTGTAGGTAGTGAGAATACGACAAATGTACATAAAACAGGGTGTTTTATGTACTATATAGAAAGTCGTATGTGTAAAAAATTAGCGGATGCGTTTGTTGAGGATGATGTGTGCGAAAAGACCAGCGAGTACACAACCTAAACCTACATAAAGATAACCATTGCCACCACCGATAACAGCAAAGTGATAATATACAAATACTGCTACGCCGATGAGCATAAGAATAACGCCAAGATAATTGATAAGTTCTTTCATATTTTTATATATTTAAATATTTAGTTGCGAGTAGCGATATTTATTCGCTTCGCTAATTATTGATTATAATTCTCAATTTTTATTCGCTCTTTTTCGTTCGATTTCGTCAAGGATGATTTTGCGGATACGGATATGATTAGGTGTAATTTCTGCATATTCGTCCTCTTTGATATATTCGAGTGTTTCTTCGAGCGACATAACTACAGGTGGAATGAGTTTAACTTTGTCATCCGAGCCTGATGCACGCATATTAGTGAGTTTCTTCGATTTAGTTACATTCACTACCAAGTCACCTTCCTTGCTATGTTCACCAACTACTTGACCTGCATACACATTTTCTTGTGGGAAGATGAAGAAGCGTCCTCTGTCTTGCAATTTGTCAATAGCATATGCAAATGCGGTGCCCGATTCCATTGCTATAATCGAACCATTATTGCGACGTTCAATATCGCCTTTCCAAGGTTGATATTCGAGGAAGCGATGAGCCATGATAGCTTCACCTGCTGATGCAGTTAATACATTGTTACGCAAACCGATAATGCCACGAGATGGGATCGCAAATTCCATGTGTATTCTGTCTTTTTGCGTTTCCATCGAGAGCAATTCTCCTTTACGACGAGTAACCATATCAATTATACGGCTTGAATATTCTTCTGGAAGATTGACTGTGAGTTGTTCGATAGGCTCGCAAAGCACACCATCAATCTCTTTAGTGATAACTTGTGGTTGTCCTACTTGCAACTCATAACCCTCACGACGCATAGTTTCAATCAACACTGATAAGTGCAATACACCACGACCAGAAACGCGCCACACATCAGATTCTGGATTCTTCTCTACTCTCAATGCTAAGTTTTTATCTAACTCACGAATTAAGCGGTCATGAATATGGCGCGAAGTGACAAATTTACCATCTTTACCAAAAAATGGTGAGTCGTTGTTCGTAAACGACATCGACATTGTCGGCTCATCAATTGCGATTGGATCGAGTGGTTCTGGATTTTCGAGGTCGCAGATAGAATCTCCAATTTCAAAGTTCTCTAAACCAATGATGGCACATATATCTCCAGAGTGTACCTCTTGAGCAACTGTGCGTCCGAGACCTGTGAAAGTTTGCAATTGTTTAATGCGTTGTTTTACAACGGTGCGATCTCGTTTCACAAGTGCAATATCTTGACCTTCACGGAGAGTGCCACGATGTACGCGACCTACTGCGATACGACCTACATAGCTTGAGAAATCAAGCGAAGTGATGAGCATTTGAGGTGTACCTTCCAATGCAGGAGGCGCAGGTATATGTTCGATAATAGTATCTAGTAGAGGGAAAATATTTTCTGTTTGGTTTTTCCAGTCAGTTGACATCCAATTGTTTTTTGCTGAACCATAAATGGTTGGAAAATCCAATTGCTCTTCTGTTGCATCGAGGTTGAACATCAATTCGAACACCGCCTCTTGCACCTCGTCTGGACGACAATTTGGTTTATCAACTTTATTTATAACAACGATAGGTTTTAAGCCAATCTGTAATGCTTTTTGCAAAACAAAACGGGTTTGAGGCATCGGACCCTCAAATGCATCAACAAGCAATAAGCAACCGTCTGCCATATTAAGTACACGCTCTACCTCGCCACCAAAGTCGGCGTGACCAGGAGTATCAATAATATTAATTTTAGTGTCTTTATAATTAATAGAGACATTTTTCGACAAAATAGTGATGCCACGTTCGCGTTCGAGGTCATTATTGTCAAGCATCAATTCGCCAGTTTGTTGATTCTCTCTAAATAACTGTCCTGCAAGTAACATCTTGTCAACCAATGTAGTTTTACCATGGTCAACGTGTGCAATAATTGCTATGTTTCTAATATTTTGCATTCTTTTATACCTTAAAACTATTCAACTTACAAAGTTACAAAAAATATTTTAAATAAAAAATATATCTGCAATAAACCAATGTGGAAAATCTAACAAAGTGATTTCAATCTTTGAATCCTTTGCCGTATACACCAATTGCTGCTGATTGGGAGATGAATGCAGCAGGGTCTATATCTTTAATAAGTCGGAATATTTGAGTTGATTCGTTGCGACGAGCAACTAATATTATTATTTTTGTATTTTGCTTTGTGTACCAACCTTGTCCATCAACAACAGTAACTCCTCTATGTGCTTTTTGTGTGATAGCATCTGCAATTTCAACATATTTTGATGAAAATATAAAAAATTGAACAGATTGTCTAATGCCATTGATATACATGTCTAGCGTGATACAAGTTATAGTCATTGCAATTAAACCATATATTACGCGATCTATGCCTGCATCAGGGAGAAATCCTGATGAGCATATTATCATGACATCGGTGAATAAAAGAGCGCGACCGAGGGTGATTGTCCGATATTTATTGATTATTTTCGCTATAATGTCGGTACCTCCCGACGAACCATTATTCGTAAATGCTAACCCCATACCAATGCCGAGAATAAGGCCTGCAAGTATTGATGACATAAAAGGGTCGAATAGTGGAAATGGCTCGCCTGTGAATTGTTGGTATAAATCACGAAATGGAATCCACAACCATACTGTGAGACATAGCACTCCAAATATTGAACGGATGCTGAATTGAAAGCCCAATACTTTGATTGATGCTATCAATAGAATGGCATTGATTGCAAAAAATGTCACAGCTATAGGAATACCACCTCCAACTGATTCCATGCCAAGCATAGAGAAAAAGGCTTGTACCTCTGCGGGTAACAAGCCTTTTGTTGCATACATTACAATTGCCGCAATACCCGTAGCTCCGCCTCCCGCAACTTCATGGGGAATGAGGAATAAATTCCATGCTAATGTGTTAATTAATAGCCCTAAAGCTATCATAACGTATTCGCGTATTGCTTTCATTGTTTATTATTTTTGTCCTATAGGATCAAATCCACGACCATAAACACCTATTGCTGCTGATTGTGAAATAAATGCATCAGGGTCGATATCTTTAATGAGTTTGAAGATTTGGGTTGATTCGTTGCGACGAGCCATTACAGTGATAACTTTTACTGGTTCTTTTGAGTACCAACCTTGTCCGTCCATCACTGTTACTCCTCGATGTGCTTGGAATGTAATGGCATCTGCAATTTCTGCATATTTTTTAGAGAAAATAAAGAATTGAACTGATTGTCGCACACCATTGATGTACATATCGATAGTTGTTGTCATCACAACCATTACGATAAGACCATAAACGATATTTTTGATACTTCCATCAGGTAAGAAACCTGTTGAACAGATGATGATAACATCACAAAGCAATAAAGCACGACCAAGAGAAATAGTGCGATATTTGTTGATTACTTTTGCGATAATATCAGTACCACCAGAAGAACCATTATTTACGAATGTAAGGGCCAAACCAAACCCAGCAATAAGACCTGCTAGTATAGATGACATGAATGGGTCAAATTCAGGGAAAGGGTGACCAGCGAATTTTTCGTAGATGTCGCGATAAGGAATCCATAACCATGCAGTAAGCGCAAATACGCCATAAATAGAGCGAAGGCTAAAAGAAAGTCCTAATTCTTTTACAGATAAAAGTAGTAATGCACCATTCATAATGAAGAATGTTACAGACACAGGGATACCTCCGCCAATAGATGCCATACCTAGATTTCCAAAGAAATCTTGTAAACCTTCAGGCAATAAACCTTGTGTTGCATACATCACGAGTGCTGCAATACCAGTTGCACCACCACCAGCTACTTGGTGAGGGAATAGGAAGAAGTTCCATGCAAGAGCATAAAGTAATAAACCTAATGCAATAACCACATGCTCACGCACTACGGTTGCTAGTTTTTGATTTTTTGTCATTTTTAATAGATTTTATTGTTATTTTGTTCCGATTACTTCAAAACCTCGGCCGTATACACCGATAGTTTGTGTTTGTGAGATGAAAGCATCTGGGTCAATGCGTTTGATGATATTAAATAAATCAGGCGACTGACTTTTGCGTGCAATTACTGTCATAACCTGGATTTGTTCTTTTGTATAGAAACCTTTTGCATCGAGTAGAGTTACACCCCTATTAAGTTCTTCGTTAATAGCTTTACCAATTTCTTCATATTTCTTAGAGAAAATAAAGAATTGAACAGATTGACGTAGGCTGTTAATGTACATATCAACTGTTTGAGTTGAAATCACCATTACGATAAGACCATAAATCACCTTTTCTAATGTTGATTCTGGTAATAATATAGCTGAGAAAATAATAGCTACATCGCTGAGCATCAATGCGCGACCAAGCGATACATCTTTGTATTTATTGATGATTTTTGCTACAATATCAGTACCTCCCGACGAACCATTATTAACGAACGTAAGTGCGAGTCCGAAACCTGTCAAAATACCCGCCATAATTACCGATGGGAAGATGTCAAATTTAGGAAATGCTGTGCCGAACGCTTTGATATACAATTCAGGGAACGGAATCCATAACCAAATTGTAAGCATGATTACTCCGAAAATAGAACGGAGACTGAATTGCCAACCAAAGATACGAATCGACATTATAAGCAATATGCCGTTAATGAGGAAGAATGTGAACGAAACCGGAATACCACCGCCTTGCGATGCCATGCCAAGCATGTCGAAGAATCCTTGTACTGATTCTGGTAACAATCCACGAGTGCCATACATAATCACAGTAGCAAGACCGGTAACAGCACCACCTACTACTTCGTGAGGGTTAAGAAAAAATTGCCAACCCCAAGCATAACAGAGCAATCCAAATGCAATTGCAAGATGCTCCCAAATAGTTTTGAAAATAACGTTATTTTTCATATTTTTTTTTACATTACAATATTCACAATCTTATTTGGCACTACAATCACTTTTTTAGGCGCTTTACCATCAAGATATTTTGTAGTTTGTTCGTTAGCCAACACCGTTTTCTCCACATCCTCTTTGCTCATATCTGCAGGCAATTCCATAGTGAAACGCACTTTGCCATTGAATGAAATAGGGTATTTTGAGTTGCTTTCTACCAAATATGCCTCATTGCAAACTGGGAATTCTGCATCGCAAATCGATGTTTCGTGTCCCATTGCCGACCAAACCTCTTCTGCAATGTGTGGTGCGTATGGAGCAAGCAATATTGCCAATGGCTCAAGTATTGCACGTTTACGACATTTTGCCGATGTCAATTCGTTCACACAAATCATGAATGCCGATACCGATGTGTTGAACGAGAAGTTTTCGATGTCGTAAGTGATTTTCTTGATTGTTTTGTGCAATGTTTTCAACTCTTCTGCTGTTGGTGCATCGTCTGTAATGCAGAACTCCTCACCTTCAGTATACAATCCCCAGAATTTTTTCAAGAAGCGGTGCACACCATCAATACCATTTGTGTCCCAAGGTTTTGATTGTTCGAGAGGACCGAGGAACATTTCATAAAGTCGTAATGTATCAGCACCATAACGCTCAACGATTGTATCTGGATTTACTACGTTGAACATCGATTTCGACATCTTTTCTACTGCCCAACCACAGATATATTGTTTGTCTGTTGCTTGTCCCAAATATGGATTGTCGATGTCGTTCGAACCATCTGAATATACGAATTGTGCGTTTTTGTATTCAGGCATCCAATTGCGGAATGCTTCAACATCCAACACATCGTTTTTCACAATATTCACATCCACATGGATTGGTTGCACTTTGTCTTTATATTCTGGCGAGTCAATCAAATTGTAGCTAATATAAAGATTACCAGTAGCATCTTCACCGATATAGCGATATACAAAGTTCGAACGCCCTTGTATCATACCTTGGTTAATCAATTTTTGGAATGGCTCTTCTTTGCATACAACGCCCAAGTCAAACAAGAATTTGTTCCAAAAACGGCTATAAATCAAGTGACCTGTAGCATGCTCTGTACCACCAATATAGAGGTCTACATTACCCCAATAGTTGTTTGCTAATTTACCAACCAATGCTTCTGTATTGTGAGGGTCCATATAGCGGAGATAGTAAGCCGATGAACCTGCAAAACCTGGCATAGTGTTTAATTCCAATTTATAACCCTCTTCTGTTTCCCATTTCGCAGCACGACCAAGTGGAGGTTCGCCTGTTTCTGTAGGAAGATATTTGTCAATTTCTGGCAATTGAAGTGGCAACTTGCTCTCATCCAACATATAAGGCATACCATCTTTATAATACACTGGGAATGGCTCGCCCCAATAGCGTTGACGGCTGAAGATGGCATCGCGAAGACGATAGTTCACTTTCACCTGTCCAAGACCTTGTTCTGAGATATACTCTTTCATCTTAGCAATTGCCTCTTTCACTTGCAATTCGTTCAAGAATCCAGAGTTGCAAACCACACCCTCTTTTGCGTCGTAGCTCTCTTCGCTAACGTCAGCACCTTCGATAAGTGGGATAATTGGCAAGTTGAAGTGGCGTGCAAATGCATAGTCGCGACTATCGTGTGCAGGCACTGCCATAATAGCACCTGTACCATAACCTGCTAATACATAGTCCGAAATCCATACTGGAATTTTGTCGCCTGTCAAAGGATTCACAGCGTATGAACCAGAGAATACACCTGTTACGCGGCGGTCAGAAATACGCTCACGCTCTGTTCTGCGTTTCACTTGGTCGAGATATGCCTCCACGTCAGCGCGTTGTTCTTCTGTTGTCAATTGTGCAACATATTCGCTTTCAGGCGCGAGCACCATAAATGTTACACCGAACACTGTGTCCGCACGTGTAGTGAATATTTCGAGTTCAATATCTGAATCTGCCACTTTGAATCGCATTTCGGCACCTTCCGAACGTCCAATCCAGTTCTTTTGTGTCTCTTTCAACGAATCGGTCCAATCCACTTGGTCCAATCCGTCAAGCAAACGTTGTGCGTATGCACTCACACGCAAACTCCATTGACGCATAACGCGTTGTTCTACAGGGTGTCCACCGCGCACCGAAAGACCTTCACTCACCTCATCATTAGCCAACACAGTACCCAATGCAGGACACCAATTCACTTTCAAGTCAGCCAAATAAGCAATACGATAGTTCATCAACACCTCTTGTTGGCGTTTTTCGTCCCACGAATTCCATTCCTCTGCTGTAAACACTGCAGTTTCGCTACATGCTGCTTTTACTTTCGCATTACCTTGTTCTTTGAATATATCAACAAGCATCGAAATCGGTTTTGCTGCATTAGCACGATTGCAATACCAGTGGTTAAACATCTGAACGAAAGCCCATTGTGTCCATTTGTAGTAACCCGGCTCACAAGTGCGCACTTCGCGACTCCAGTCGTAGCAAAAACCTATTTTATCTAATTGCTCACGATAGCGAGCGATATTTTTTTCTGTCGTAATAGCAGGGTGTTGACCTGTTTGAATTGCATATTGCTCTGCAGGCAATCCGTATGCATCATAACCCATTGGGTGCAACACATTGAATCCTTTCAATCTCTTATAGCGGCTATATATATCCGAAGCGATATAACCAAGAGGGTGACCTACATGCAAACCAGCTCCCGATGGGTATGGGAACATATCAAGTACATAGAATTTAGGGCGCGATTCATCAATCTCCACCTTGTAAGTTGCATGGTCAATCCAATATTGTTGCCATTTTTTCTCAATTTCCTGAAATTTGTATTCCATATCTATATTGTCTTTTTATATTACATAATACCAAATCCTTTGACAATCAAAATATTGCGATTAGTCTAAAGGACACAACATTTCAACTTACAAAGATAATAAAAAAAGAACAATATACACTAATAAAATCAAAAAAATAAAAAATAAAAATAATACAAAAAACAAATATCTTATTCCCCATTTCAAATACACACTCTCATTGTGTATTTGGTCCTAAAAAATCAAAAATTTAAAGATAGGATGGAGATACCCTCAAGCAACCTGCAAGCAAGAAAACAGACACACACTCTCAGTGTGTATTCGCTCTTAAATCTTTTCTTCTGACCCGAGATTAGTTTATATTAACGCGCGATTCAAGAATGTCTATAGTCCAAATGCGTTGCGTCTTCCAGCCTAACTGAGCAAGTATCTTAGGCTGAACTATTTCTCTGTCGCGTACTGTCGGAGTGTCATAATAGCGAGGACCATCAAGTAGCACAGCTTGGCAATATTTCGACGAATCACTCTTATCCACCACAGCTAAATCCACTTTGAATGTAGAACGTCCTACATTATAGTGCACCTTGTACCCTTGATTTAAAAATATCTCAGCCACACGTCGTGTGAGCGGTGCGATATGCGATATCTGCACTTGTTCTGATGGTTGTGGCAACGAACCCGACTCGGCGTACTCAAGGAAGCGTTTGAGTGCAACAACTCCTGCTGCATTTGTGCGTTGTAGGTCTATCTGATGTGATTGCAAGGTCGAGAAAACCACCATTTCGTAACGCGCCCGGCTGACTGCTACATTAAGACGTCGTTCGCCTCCTTGTTGATTGAGTGGACCGAAGTTCATGCTCACTTTCCCCTCTTTATTAGGTCCATAGCCTACTGAGAATAGTATAATATCGCGCTCATCACCCTGTACGTTTTCAAGATTTTTTACAAAAATTGGCTCTTTGGCTTGTGCTGCTATGCGTTCCAATTCTGGATGTTGAGCCAAAGCTTCCACAAGCATATCCTCGATGAGCATCGATTGCACCTTACTGAATGCTACAACACCAATTGTGCGTGGATTATTTGGGTCTGACGAAGCAAGACGTGCTATTACTTCATCCACAATAGCTCGTGCTTCAAATTTATTGGAACGCGTACGTCCAAAATCATAGAACCCATCAACCTTGCGGAATGATATTCTCGAGCATTGATCATCAACCGATGGGAATGTAATCAAACGTCCATCATAGAAATGTGTGTTGCTGAAAGCTATAAGACTCTCGTGTTTCGACCTATAGTGCCAATTTAAATGATGGCTTGGCATCCCCAATGAAATGCAATCATCTAAAATACTATCCATATCGTCATAGTCAATATAATCTTCGCTAATCGTTTGACTCTCAAAAAACGATGTAGGGGGCATCTGTTTTGGATCGCCTACTACGATGACTGCATTTGATCTGGCTATGGCTCCTACGGCTTCGCTTGTTGGCATCTGGCTAGCCTCGTCAAAGATGACAAGGTCAAACTGGTTGTTCTCCATCTTGAGATATTGAGCTACCGACAGCGGACTCATCAACATACATGGTGCAAGACGTGGCAATATGCTTGATATTTGGTCAAATATGCGTCGCACTGACACTGCGCGTCCATTATTGGCTATGCGCTTGCGAAGCAGTGTGAGTTCTTTTGCCACCTGTGGATTGTGGTCATCATCGCGAGGCACCTGTTGCGATAATCGCATGAGAAGTTCTTGTTTTGTCAAAGTGCGGAATTTTTCAGAATAACTACGATAGTTGTTTATGATGTCTTCAAATAGTAGTCCGCTGAAACCGCGAAGGTTAGGGTCATTTTCTATAGTATAAAGAATTAAACATTGGTAGTAGGCCTTTAGAAAAGACTGTGCCGTTTCTTCACCAGAATGTCCACTAATAAAAAACTGCAATACTTTGTCTATGTTTTTCTTTTTCAATTCAATATAGCGCAAACTATAGTGATACCACTGACGCAATAGGTTACGATTTTCACACCAACGTTCTAATCCAAATTTGAATTGGTCTAAATTATTTAGTAATGATTCTTCAATTTCTGCAAGTTCAAAAAACTTTTGCCAATCATTCTGTTTTTGAGCTATTTGCAGTGCTGTGTGTTTAACGAACCATCGATTTATCCAATGTTGCTCTTTGCGCTTAGCTATGGTTATGCAATTAGGTATAAGCTCTATGAGTGTCGATAGTTGGGATTGATTGTTTGCTGTGTTTTCTCGAGGATATAGTCCGAGCAACGGATGACTTGCAGGATGCTTGCCTATGATATTTATAACTGTATCTAAAGCCCGCAATTTGTCGCAAATAGCCATCACTTCATCTATCGAAAGATGTTTTATATCAGAGTATTGTAGTATCATTGCTTCGTTATCTATCTCTATATAGCGATTGATATAGTCATAGAGCGATAGATTTGTATTGCGCTTTTGATGTAGTGCTTCGGCGTAGGCATTGATCTCTTTTCGCAAACTCAAAAGTTCTTCCGATGTATGCTTGAAATCTCCTGCTATAGCAGTTTGCGATGTGTTCAGTGCTTTGTCTAATTGTGCCAAAAATGATTTTTTATTTGCTTTATTGCTGTGCATTTCAAGGCAAAATGTATCTAATCCTATTTGATGTAATCTTTCGTAAACAACATCAAGAGCAGCCTTTTTCTCCGACACAAATAGCACTCGCTTATTTTGATATAATGCATTGGCTATCATATTAGTAATGGTTTGCGATTTACCAGTGCCTGGAGGACCGTATATGATAAAGCTTTTGCCTAATCCTGAGTCTATAACTGCCCCCATTTGCGACGAATCTACCTCCAATGGTATCGCATAATCTGCTGGTGCTGACTCTATGTCTATTTGGCGAATATCTATTGTTTCTGTAGTTTGTGGTAATTGCAAATAACCATTCATCAAACTATGCAATATAGGACTATTCACTAACACATCGGTATGGGTATGTATATCATTCCACATCACAAATTTTGAGAACGAAAATATCCCTATCATATTCTCCTCTATGATTTCCCAACAACGATCTGCAGGTTGTTCTTCATTGATGTTATCTACAATAGTTTGCATCACAGCAAAGATTCTACGATAATCTACTTGCTCTTTCTCATTGAGAGGTAGTGGATTTAACTGTGGCACTTCTATGTCGAATACTTGGCGCAACATCTCAAGTAGTGTGATGTTGATAAGACTCTCATCGTCTCTACTGCGCACAATATATTTTCGTGCAGCACGACGCACTATTTCGATAGGAACGAATAAAATAGGGGCAAAATAAGGTTTGTTGGAGTCAACTTCATACCATCGTAATGTGCCAAGCGAGAGAAACAAGGTGTTTGCTCCTGTCTCCTCGATGGAATTACGCGCTATGCGTGCAAGGTCTTTCAATGTGGCAAAATTACTCTTCTCTTCTACTATTTCGTGTAGAGTTTCGCTTTTTAGCATGGCAAGCACTTCGTTTATAGAGTAATCTGATGGTAGGGGTACAATATTTTTACCCGATCTCATATTTATGAGATTGTTGCGTAATGTGAGATCAAGCAATTTGTATTCCCACAATTGTTGCTTGTTTTTTACGCGCTCGTTTACACCATTTATTTCATAGGGGTTTTGTTCGGCTATGTCGTCTAACCATTTGTTGTAATCGGTTTTGTCGTCTATTGCCCAACCTGATGGTTGTCTGACAATGTGTGGCAATGGACGCACTCTATTCATGCGCGCCGAATGAATATCTATAAAATAACAAAACTCGTTTGCATCGGTCAGAAAAACTTCGTTTCCCCACTTAGCTGCTGTTTCGAAATCAAACTCTTTAGTCAATCCTACCGATTCAAGCAATAGTAGTGGTGTGTTGTTTACTTCTAATAGCTTTTCTATTTGCGACGCATCGTACCCCACCATAGGTGCAGCAACCCAATTTTCCAACCAAACTCCCATAATAGCATGTCGTTGAAAAATAATCATCATTGTGCGCAATCCCATGGCTTCAAGGCAACTACACATTAAGAGCGATAACTCAATGCAATTTCCCATCTTGTTTTGCAATACGTTATCTGCTAAGCGTATTCGTTGACCATTGTCGCCAAAACTTGCAGGCACTGTAGCATACAAGATATTCTCTTCTAATAGTGTTTGATACACCGATTCTACCTGCTGTTTTATGCGGCTGCTATCAAATGATTGATACCCATCAATGCTATTGTTACCTGATATGCGTTTTAGTTTTTCTGCTGCTTTTTGCAATATAGGAACCAAACATGGATGATTTGGTGTGACGAATGAAGCTAGCAATTCTGGCATTACATAATCGCCATGCCACTGGTCAAATGGCATTAACAATAGTGGCAATGATTCGCTGTGTATCTCCTGGTCGGCAATGCTGATGGTTATGGTGAATGATGTTTGAATTGCTTCGGTCAATGTCATCAATTTTGACATTGATGGTATGAGATTGACATTTTCTAAACTAACAGAATGGTTACGTTGCAATTCTGCTATATCGAATGAACTTGTTTCGAGCATATCTCCCGAAATACGCACATTCATGTGAGGTACAACCGAGGCCGACATGTTCATAATCACAAAGTTTTTGAATACTTTGTAGTTGTTAAGCACCATTGCATAGTTGATGTTATGAATGTAGTCAACTATCACTTTGCCTGTATATTCACCTGTGAAATAGAGTGTTTTTTCCATATCTTCATCCTCCTCATTATCCTAATAAAAGAACATCATCATCGTCAATATCATAATCTTTCACAACTGTTGCTTGTGAGGTGAGATGTCCAATAAACCCTCGATTAGTTATATCTACACATTGTGATGCTCGCAAAGCTCGTCTTTGAGGTATCTCTTCGAGTGTGGCACGAAGTGTGCGCAATGCACTAACCGATACTTTTATGCTTTTTTTGCAACATGTATCAGGATGGTTTATATCAAACATAAGGCACTGTTGTGGCGCATTGATATACATAATATGCGAAAGATTGACAAGATGCGATCTCCCAATAAGTGCAAAGTTACACGCCACATCCGAAGTCAATTGAGCCTCCATCATTCGCGCAATCTCAGCTCGCTGAAAACCTATAGTTTTCAATACATCACCATCCACAAGGTGAATATTGCAATAATTGCCATCTGCCTCGATATAAAGGATCAAATCTGCATTGAGATAATAAATCTCTGTTTGGTTACATACTTTTAATGTCTTATTAGGTTGTTTCATAGAATTGGGTCTATCTTCTATCGTGACCGATATTTTCTGATTGAAATTAATGTGTTTCATAAGCGTTTGTTTTAATTTTAATGCAAATTTAAATAATAAAATTAATTGCATTTATATCAAAACATCTGCTTTGTATGAAATACCTTTGTTAAGGTACGAAATATGTCAATTAAGTACAATCTCTGTTGTTATTAGCATATTAACTTACCATTACAAAGGTAAAAATATTTTTTTTTATATGCAATATTCTTATCTATTTTTTAATTTTTTTGAAAAAATATATAGAAAATTGAATATTTTGCATTATCTTTGCATTGTCAAAATTCAAAATAAATTATTAACTATTTATTAATAAAACTATGTCAAAATCAATTAAAGGTACACGTACCGAAAAAAATCTTATGTGCTCTTTCGCAGGTGAAAGCCAAGCACGTATGCGTTACACATATTTCGCTTCTGTAGCTAAAAAAGAGGGTTACGAACAAATCGCAGCTATCTTCACCGAAACTGCTGACCAAGAAAAAGAACACGCAAAACGCATGTTCAAACATCTTGAAGGTGGCATGTGCGAAATTACTGCTTCTTTCCCTGCTGGCGTTATTGGCAAAACTCTTGATAACCTCAAAGCAGCTGCTGCTGGCGAACACGAAGAATGGTCGCTCGACTATCCAAAATTTGCTGATATTGCCGATGAAGAAGGTTTCCCTGAAATCGCTCGTATGTATCGTAATATCGCAGTAGCTGAGCGTGGTCACGAAGAACGCTATCAAGCATTCGTTCGCAACATCGAAGAAGGTAAAGTATTTATCAAAGACGAAGTCGTTACATGGCAATGCCGCAATTGTGGATACATCATGGATGGCAAAGAAGCTCCAGTTGAATGCCCAGCATGCGCTCACCCACAAGCTCACTTCGAAGTGAAAAAAACTAACTATTAATTAATTCGTTACAAATGATAAAAAAGGCTGACTTTTAAAAGTCAGCCTTTTTATTTTTATTAGGAAATATTTATTTGTTAAATTTATGAAAAATTGCAGTGTAAAGTAAAAGTACAATTCCTAATATGCAAGCAGTAAGGAAGATAAATGTACCACCTGACCAGTGGAAAAGTTTAAAAAAGTAGCCAATGATAAAAAGAATACCTTCTAAACAGAATAATACTCTCAAAGCATTGATCGGGCGAGAGCAGAATGCTGCGCAAAGTAATAAAATAATGCCTAAGCATGTGCTAACAAATAGTGTAATTCCACCACCAGGCCATTGGCAAATACGAAAGATAGTTCCTAAAAAAAATAGCGCTACATTGGCACATAAAAGACGTTTAATTGTGTTTGGCATAGTAATAAAGATTTAAGTTTTTTTACAAGTTCTCTGTTTGTTCGGTATCAATGCGACGGACTTGTATTAGTTTCGCATTGATGCTTTTTGTCGGTGCAAAGGTAAGTAAAAGTTTGATATAAAAAAATACCCCCCATTTTTTAACTTTATTTAACATATTGTAGGGCATAATAAAAAAGGGCTGATTGTTGCAACGTGGAAAACAATCAGCCTTTTTTATATTTTATACGTATTGTTAAATTTTTATTTTTTCCAAAATGAAGGAAGGAAAAGTATCAATATCGTAAATAATTCTAAACGTCCAATCAGCATTAATGCAGATAAGTACCATTTTGCAAAATCTGGTAGTAAAGCAAAAGTCCCTACAGGTCCATGTTCGCCAATAGCAGGTCCAACATTGGCAATAGATGATAGGGTACAACCTAACGCCTCTTTTAGTGGTAGGCCACATATCATCATTACTATAGTAGAAACAATAGTAATAATTACAAAAATTGATATAAATACGTATGTATTAGAAAGTGTGTTTTCCGACACAATTCTGTGATTTACTCTCACAGGTCGGATTGCTTTGGGGTGCATAACACGCTTAAATTCGTAAAATATATTTTTTGCAACAATATGTAGTCGTATGGTTTTAATACCTCCAGATGTCGATCCTGCAGTGGCTCCCATTGGTATAATAAGTAGTATGATAAGCCATAAAATAGGGTGCCACATCATATAGTTTGACGTCGAAAAACCTGTAGTCGTTATAGTTGCCACAATTTGGAATATAGCATCGCGCATAGCCAATTCTATGCTTTTAAAACCTTCGAAAGTGCGAGTGCAAAGCAATCCTATTGCAATAGCAAAAGAAAGTCCTAATATACTGTATATGTACGTTTTAAATTCTTCGTCGTTTATTAGTCGTTTCCCTTGTCGACGAGTCATCGCGCCATACAACAAAGAGAAATTTGTACCAGCTATAATCATAAAAATTATTATGATATAATGTATTATAGGCGACGACCAATAAGCAATAGAGGCATTTTTTGTAGAGTAACCGCCAGAAGCCAATGTTGTCAGCGAATGACAAATTGCATCAAAAATATTCATGCCACTAACGTATAGCAATATGGCGCAGGTTATGGTTAGCGTGATGTATAATTCCCAAAGACGACGAGCTGTATCTGTGATTTTTGGTTGCAACTTGTCGTATGTGATTCCGGGTACTTCGGCTGCAAACAATTGCATTCCTGCTCCAAACATCGGAAGAATAGCAAGTGATAACACCACAATACCCATACCTCCAAGCCATTGTATCATACTACGCCAAAGCAATAATCCATGAGGCAGTGCCTCTATGTCTGTCAGTATCGTTGCTCCTGTAGTAGTAAATCCCGATATCGTCTCAAAAAAAGCATCGGTTATGCTTGGTATATAGTGACTTAATCTGAATGGTAGCATGCCAAACAACGAGAATACAACCCAAACCAATCCTACAACCAAATATCCTTCGCGTGTACCTATATGTTTTTTATTTGAGCCACTTAGCAATACGCCGCCAAATCCAGCTCCTGCTGTAAGTATTGCCGATTCAATTATTGCGACCAAATCATCTCCTCCATAAATATATGCTACGATAGCAACAATAGCCATAAAGAATGCCTCTGTCATCAAAAGCACCCCTAAAATCCTAATTACTTGTTGCCAATTAAACGCTTTAGTCATTCCTATATAATTTATTTCTATTCCCAGTTCCTTACTCCCTACTCCTTACTCCCTACTCCCTACTCCCTACTCCTTACTCCCTAATTAAAAAATTTCGCCAACTTAGGCACAGCCGTAGCTTTGCAGAATATTACTACGTGGTCGCCTGGCAATATTACGGTATTACCACTAACCACATAACCCTTACCATTTCTCACAACACCACCAATATTTACATCATCTGGTAAATTCAAATTGCGTACACGGTCTTTTGTTATTTTGTCGCCCGCTTTCACTGCAAATTCCACAACCTCTGCATCTGAGTATGTCAAGCACTGCACATCGTAAGCATCCTCATCCAATGTCTGTTGATAAATGTGCGATGCTGCAATCAATTTTTTGTTGATAAGTGTGCCGATATCAAGGTTATCTGCCAAGTCGATATAATCGATATTCTCCAATTCTGCAATAGTTTTTCTAATACCAAAACGTTTTGCAGCAAGACAAGCCAACACGTTTGTTTCCGAGTTGTCGGTCAACGCAATAAAAGCATCAGCATCTTCTATGCCCTCGTCTTTCAATAAATCTATATTACGACCATCGCCATGAATAATGAGCGTATCTGTCTTATCTGCAAGTTTATAGCATTTTTCGCGGTCGCTTTCTATTATTTTTACATCTATGTCATTAGGCAAGTACTGCACTGTTTTCAATGCAATTTTCGAACCTCCCATTATGATAATGTTTTTTATGTCAAAATTAGTCTTACCTGCGGCCGTACGCACATACTCCAAGTTTTCTTTCGAACATATAAAATAGACCAAATCATTTGCTAATATTTGGTCGTTACCGCTTGGTATAATCGTGGTTGTATGGCGTTTTACCGCAACAATGCGGTACATGCTATGGTTGAAATATCCTGTATTGAAAACCTTATTGATTATCTCCGAATTTTCTCTTACTTTCACGCACACCAATACCAACGCTTCGTTACTAAATGTTCTATATTCGCGTATCCAACTGCGTTTGAGCGATTGAACTATCTCTGTCGCAGCCAATACCTCAGGATATATCAACTTATCAATGCCTAAAGATTTAAACATCTCCTTGTTTTTAGGAAGAAGATATTCGTAGTTGTCAATACGAGCCAAGGTTTTGCGTGCACCAAGTTTCGATGCAATCATACAAGCCGTAGTATTAACACTTTCCGATGTGTTTACAGCAATGAATAGGTCACAATTTCTCACTCCGCACATCTGCAAATCATTTACCGATGTTGGCGAACCAATGCGCGACATAATGTCGTAATTCGTATCCAAATCTTGGAGCCTATCTTCCGACTCATCCATTATCGTTATGTCGTGGTTCTCATTCGATAACATTTTAGCCACATAACGACCCACTTCCCCTGCTCCTACAATAACTATTTTCATATTTTATTTATTCATGATTTATAATCAAGTAAATAATTTAATTGTGCATTATGCATTGTGCATTCTTTTATAAATTCCTTCAACGTCCAATTCAAGCATTCTAAACAATTCGGCTTGCGAACCATGTTCAATAAATTCATCTGGCAAACCAAGACGCACAATCTTCACATCATACCCATTGTCCATCATCCATTCCTCTACAGCCGATCCCACGCCTCCAATGATAGTACCATCTTCTATTGTATATATCTTTGTGTAATTTTTGCCAATTAAGTGCAACAATTCACTATCCAAAGGCTTCACAAAACGCAAATCATATAATCCAATTTTCAACCCTTCATTCTCCAACTCTAATTTTTCTATCGCTTTTTCTGCAGTGTACAGAATAGGACCAACTCCGACAATAGCCACATCTTTGCCCGAACGTATCTCTTCGCCCTTGCCAATTTCTACCTCTTTCATCTCATTTTGCCAATCTGCCAAAATTCCCTTACCACGTGGATAGCGTATCATGAACGGACCTCTATTGCTTAATTGTGCGGTGTACATCAAGTTCCTCAATTCGTGCTCATTACGTGGAACCCCAATAGTCATATTAGGTATGCAACGGAACATTGTTAAGTCAAATTGCCCTTGATGCGTAGCTCCATCATTCCCCACAATTCCTGCACGGTCAAGACAGAAAACTACATTCAAATTCTGCAATGCAACATCGTGTATAACGTTGTCATACGCTCTTTGCATAAAGCTGGAGTATATATTGCAAAATGGTATCATACCATCTTTTGCTAATCCAGCTGAGAATGTTACAGCGTGTCCCTCTGCAATTCCAACGTCAAATGTCCTTTCTGGCATAGCATTCATCATAATATTCATCGAACATCCCGACGGCATCGCAGGCGTAATACCCACAATCTTATCATTTTGTTGTGCCAATTCCAACAACGTATTCCCAAAAACCTCTTGAAATAAAGGAGGTTCACCCTCAGCTCTTTTTTTAATTCTTTTCCCCGTTTTTACATCAAATACACCAGGCGCATGCCATGTCGTAACCTCTTTTTCTGCAGGTTCATAACCCTTACCCTTCTTCGTAATAATATGCAAAACTTTTGGACCATTATACCTCTTTAATTGGTTTAATATTTCTACCAATTCCTCAACATTATGTCCATCAACTGGACCAAAATATCTGATATTCAATCCCTCAAATATATTATTTTGATTAGCATTAGCGCGTAAACTTTTTAGCGAATTACCCAATCTCAATAATCTATTTCTATTAGCATCCGACATCAATCCAATCTTCTTTAAGCCACGATAAGCCTTATGTCTAATCGCATTATAAGTTCTCGAATAGTGTATCGAAGTTAAATAATGACTCAATCCACCCTTAATAGGATCAATGGCCATGTTATTGTCATTCAGTATTATAAGCAAATTATTAGGATTAATAGAAGCATTATTCAATCCCTCAAAAGCTAAACCACCAGTCATCGAACCATCACCTATAACAGCTACCACCTGTCTATTTTCACCCTTCAATTTTGCAGCTACCGCCATACCTAATGCTGCCGATATTGAAGTAGAAGAGTGTCCAACTCCAAACGAGTCATACTCACTCTCTTTAGGATTGGGAAATCCGCACAATCCACCGAACATCCTATTTGTTTTGAATGCTTCACGTCTGCCCGTCAATATCTTATGTCCGTATGCCTGATGCCCCACATCCCATACAATCCTATCGTACGGCGTATTAAATACATAATGCAATGCAACTGTCAACTCAACAACGCCCAATGACGAGCCCAAATGACCAGGATTTTTAGCCACTTGTTCTATTATGTAACCGCGCAATTCATCACACACTTGAGGTAAATAATCTATAGATAAACTTTTTAAATCCTCGGGTGAGTCAATCTTATTTAATAATGAATATTGTCTATTTTCCATAATCCAAATATATTAAGCATTGAGCATTAAGCATTGAGCATTGAGCATTGTGCATTGTGCATTGTGCATTGTGCATTGTGCATTGTGCATTGTGCATTGTGCATTGTGCATTGTGCATTGTGCATTGTGCATTGAGCATTGTGCATTGTGCATTGTGCATTGTGCATTGTGCATTGTGCATTGTGCATTGTGCATTGTGCATTGTGCATTGTGCATTGTGCATTGTGCATTGTGCATTGTGCATTGTGCATTGTGCATTGTGCATTGTGCA
>JAZLDO010000037.1:0-8090 GCA_045614825.1 Candidatus Aphodosoma sp.
CACGCACATACATATCTAAATACAACGGATTATGCTCAGGCAAATATCCCACCAATCGCTTCGTTGCCACGTCATCAACAGACACTCGCTTACCATCAATCAACACCTCACCCTCATCTGCAGGAATATAGCCCGTCACAATCTTCATAAGCGTAGACTTACCAGCACCATTCGGTCCCAATAATCCCACGATTCGACCAGCATCAAACTCCTGATTTATAGAGCACAACACTCGTTGCGCACCATAACTTTTCGATATATTCTTTATTTCTAACATAACTATTCTCGTACAATTTTTGTAACTTGCAAATTTACAAAAAAAATCTCAACTCTCAACTCTCAATTCTCAACTTTTTTTACTACCTTTGCACCCGAATATGCAAACGAGACAACACACAAATATTTTTCTACTCATCTTTGCAATGCTCATCGGCATTGCAACTACAAGTGTTGTCTCTACATTCACCACCCAATATGCTGACACTGTGTGCCGTGCAATAGAAAAAGAGCCTTCTGCCGAACAGCAGAAATCCCTCTTCTCGCAATTGCAAGCGCTCAACATTCAAGTCACTGCTAATAGTTCAAAATTGCCTACATTCTCTACTCACACATCGGCAAAACGAACTAACAATCAATCATCTAATCTCGATTTACAACTTCACTTTGCAAATAAGATAGTACAAACCTCTCTTCGCGAAGGCCGCTACAATCGTGTTCTCTCATGTAGCCACCAACCACCTCTGTATTATATATTTGCACTACATCGTATGCGGAATTAGCCTCCGCTCTCTCCCCCCTAAATAAAACACACACATTTTTTATGTCAGACAAGTCCGACTTGTCCGACCCATCATACTTATATACTAACACTAACAAAGAAACAAAATGAAAAATAATAATATTCCAGAAAACCTCCTCGAAGGGCTCAACATTACCGAAAAACGCAATAGCGCATCAATCATTAAAGCCGTTATATATCTTGCAGTTGCTATTGCAGCAACTTGCTCGCTCATATTCATCAAAGACAGCAAATCGTCACTCTATATGTTTGCAGGCATCGTCGCATCATTTGGCTACATCATGGCAGTCTGCGTGCTTATCTTCTCTCGCAAAGATATTTTATGCGAAGGCAAACGCCTCAACGGCTACACACTCTATTTCGACACTGCTAATGCCAATGTCGAAAAAGCTATCGCCGCAAAAGATGCTAAAGCATTGAAAAGCTACAAAAACGAAAGCGAAAATGGTTTAAAACTCGAATTGGCTTATAGCGACGACTATAGCGTAGCTCGCTACCGCCTCTATCGCTACATCCCATTTGAATTCCAACCAGATAGCGAAATCATCGAGCTAAATGCCGACCAAGTGAAAATCTTGATTGCAGAATAACACACTCATAAAGCATAGAAGATTCATTTTTCATAATAATCAAGATTTAAGTTAAAAGTTTTCTCTCGAATCTTCTGTGCTTTACAATAACAATAGGCTAACCCTGACAGGGTTAGCCTATTTGTTTGTTATCCTATTTGTTATATAATCACTCAAATGGATGTCGCCAATCGCATCCTTCGCGCCAAAGGGAACAACCATAGGCGGTGCGCCCTTTGATAATAACACCTTTGCCACACTTAGGGCATGGGGCCCCTTCGGTGATAGTAGGTGGTTTAGTCGCAGATTTTGTAGCCTTTGGTTTTGAGGCTTTTGGCTTCGAGGGTTGCTTTTTAGGTTGCTCTTGTACATCAGTAACAAGACGCTGAGTTGGGTTTTCCTTCATCACTTCGAGAACTACATTGCCAACCATCTGCTTCAATTCTTCGATGAATTGCGATGCTGGGTATGTACCTTTCTCTATATCACGCAGTTTCTTCTCCCACTGACCTGTGAGTTCTGCCGATTTCAATAGGTCGAATTGTATGGTAGCTATAAGATCGATACCCATCTGCGTAGGTACAAGCGACTTACGCTCCTTACGGATATAATTGCGTTTGAAGAGAGTTTCGATAATTGCAGCGCGAGTTGATGGACGCCCAATGCCATTCTCTTTCATGGCGTCACGGAGCTCCTCGTTTTCAACGAATTTACCGGCTGTCTCCATAGCACGAAGAAGAGTTGCTTCGGTGTATTGCTTTGGAGGAGAGGTCTGCTTTTGTGCTAAATCGGGAGTATGCTCGCCTCGCTCGCCTTTTACGAATTGAAAATTGAGAATTGAGAATTGAGAATTATCTTCAGATGACTCCTCATTCCTAATTCCTAATTCCTCATTGTTGAATACTGCTCGCCAGCCAGGTTCGAGGATGCGTTTGCCTGTTACTTTGAACTCCACGCCATTGACATCGCCCATCACTGTGGTGGTAGATATCTTACATTCGGGATAGAAATTGGCTATAAAATGGCGCACTACGAGGTCATAGACTTTACGCTCAGGCTCGGTCATTGCAGCATTATTGTAGCCTGTAGGGATGATGGCGTGGTGATCAGTAACTTTGGCATTGTCGAACACCTTTTTCGATTTTGGCAATTTATTCAAATTGAGAGCCGCCACCAATGGTTCATAGCCTTTCAAGCCACGCAATGTGGCTGGCATTTTAGGGTATAAATCTTCACTCAAGAAAGTGGTATCGACACGTGGATAGGTGGTGAGTTTCTTTTCGTAGAGCGATTGAATGAGTTTTAGAGTTTCGTCGGCAGAATAGGAGAATTTTTTGTTACATTCTACTTGCAACGAAGTGAGATCGAAAAGTTTTGGTGCCGACTCAGTGCCTTTTTTCTCTACAACAGAGGTTACTTCGAATTCGTGACCTTCGATTTGTTTTAGTGCTTCTCGCGCTTCATCTTCCGACTTATATTTGCCCTTGGTGCTTGAAAAAGTGACATCGCGATAGAGGGTTTTGAGTTCCCAATATGGTTCGGGAATAAAGTTTTTTATCTCATTGTAGCGGTTAACTATCAGTGCTAATGTTGGAGTTTGTACGCGTCCGATAGAGAGCACTTGACGATTAGCTCCATACTTGAGAGTATAGATACGAGTGGCGTTCATGCCAAGTAGCCAATCGCCAATGGCACGAGCAAGTCCTGCTTCGTATAGTCGCTGAAATTCAGCGTTATCTTTCAATGAGTTAAAACCTTCACGAATTGACTCTTCTGTCAACGACGAAATCCACAATCGCTTTACGGGACATTTACACAATGCCTTTTGCATTACCCAACGTTGTATCAATTCACCTTCTTGGCCAGCATCACCACAGTTGATAACTTCGGTGGCATTAGCCATGAGTTGTTGGATGACGGCAAATTGTTTTTTATAGTTATCGATGTCAATGAGTTTGATTCCAAATCGAGCTGGAATGATGGGCAGAGAGCTGTAGTTCCACCCCTTCCACTCCGGAAGATAGTCGTGAGGCTCTTTGAGAGTGCAGAGGTGACCATACGTCCATGTAACTTGATAGCCATTGCCCTCAAGGTATCCGTCTTTCTTCGTATTTGCACCAAGTATGGCAGCTATTTCGCGCGCTACACTTGGTTTTTCGGCTATGCAAAGTTTCATAGATTATGTTGTCGTTTTTAGAGATGTTTTCAAACTGGACACACAATGAGAGTGTGTATTTTCAAGGTTGCTTGCACCTTGCTTGAAGGTATCTCTAAGGTATCTCTATAATATATTTAAAATTCGAAATTCTAAAGGATGAACACACACTGAGAGTGTGTATTATTTTTTTAATTGAATATTGACCGATTCTTCGTGAATTAGTGCATAAATTTGCTTTATTAATTGTTCAGATAAACCTAGTTGTGCTGCAAATTCTAGTCGATTTTGGATTAAGTCGTTATAACGCCCAGTTTGAACGATAGGCATATTATGCAGATGCTTGTAATCGCCTATTTCGCGCGAGACTTGCATGCGTTTTGCGAGAGTTTCGATGAGGATAGAATCTAAAGAATCGATCTTACTGCGCAATCCGGCTAACTCTTGATTGTGGGTGTTGCGCTCGTGAATAACTAATGATTTCAGTATGCTGTTTAGGCTATCGGGGGTGAGCTGTTGCTCGGCATCGCTCCAAGCTTGCTCGGGAGAGCAATGACATTCGATCATCAAACCATCGAAGTCGAGGTCAAAGGCTTTTTGCGACAATGGTTGGATATACTCTTTGGCTCCACCTATGTGGGATGGGTCGCAGAGAATTGGTATTTTTGGAAATTGACGGTGCAGTTCGATTGGTATATACCACTGTGGGTCGTTGCGATATGAGAATTGGGTGTTAGGAATTGAGAATTGAGAACCGAAAGTCTTTGAGCCTTTGGCGATAAAATTATATACAGAAAAACCTCTATGCACTGCAACAATACGTTCTATACCTACTTGCTGGAGACGCTTTATTGCTCCTACCCAAAGATTGATGTCGGGATTCATTGGATTTTTTACTAACACAAGTATCTCCTTGTTGTTTTTCAAAACATCAGCAATCTCTTGCACGGCAAATGGGTTTGTTGTAGTGCGTGCACCAATCCACACAAAATCTAAACCCGCCGCCACCGCTAAACGAGTATGCTCAGCATTAGCAACCTCCGTACCAACTGCCATACCTGTTTCTATCTTCACACGACGCAACCATTGCAAACCTATCTCGCCTACCCCCTCAAACGAACCTGGTTGAGTACGAGGTTTCCATAGCCCCGCACGGAAATATTTTACCCCAACAATAGCCAAAGCCTTAGCAGTAGAAATAACTTGTTGCTCTGTTTCGGCAGAACAGGGACCAGCAATAATAAATTGAGAATTGAGAATTGAGAGTTGAGAGTTTTTCTCTCTATTATTTAATTGTGAAGTGTGCATTGTGAATTGTGCATTGATTTTATTGCAAAGGTACAAAAAAAAATGAGAACCGAAAAGTATTTTTCGATTCTCATTTAATTTTATTTTAATAACATCTTATCTTACAAACTTTCCACTTGCGATGACTTGGTTGTCATATACAAATACGTAGATATAAATCTGACGATTATTTGGCAAATAGATAATTGTACCACCATCGTGAGAAAGACGTATGTCGTCGTTAGGATCAACAAGACCAGCTTTTTCGGTCATCACACGAGTACCATCAGCTTGGAAAATCATTACTTGAACATTATCGCGCAAAGAAGAAGCTTGATAATAACCATCACCAAGTGATGTCCATGCAACATCGTCGTAAGAAGGTACATCACCTGGATTTCGATCGGTTGTCATGAAATTGATAACGTATGTACCCAAGCTACCGTCTTCTGCTTCAACATAGATAATTGTTGGTTCGTTAACAAAACCATAAGTAACATCTACAACTTGTACTTCTTCTGCTTTCTCGAACGAAACTTCAGGAATTTCAGCTCCATGGAATAGCATATAAGTGTATTCATATTGAGTAGAAGTGAAATTAGACAATGATACACCATTTACTTTCAAATCTTTCAATAATGTATTATTGCTCAATAAGATTTCGAACTTAATCAAATATACATTCATTGCTACACCATCTTCAGCTGTTACCAATACTGTTACCTCTGTTGGCGACGATTGAGTAATTGCTACAGTTTGCGATTCAATGCCCAATTCGTAACGAATATCTTCAGCCGTTGGAAGTGATGCTGTGTCTGTTCCGATAGGGAATGTAACTACATATTCAAACACAAGTGAATCAAATTCAATTGCAACTGGCATATCTTCAATTGCAAGATTACGGAGATATGCATTATCATTTTTACGAACAACATAACTAATAGAATATTCAGAAATACTCATCTCGTCTTCCGAAACAATAGTAATGCGTGTAACAGAATCCAACGACAAACCTTCGATTGTAATAGACGAATAAGCCTCTACCATCGACTGCCATTCGATTTCAGGCAACTCAGTTGTTCCATAAGGGAATTCGATTTCATACTCATAAACATCGCTTGCAAAGTCTATGTTTGCACTGAAGTTTTCGGCGTTAGTAGAAATATCTTCTCCACCAATTGTAATTGACTTCAATTGTGAAATAGGGCATTTTTCTCTTATAAATGCAATTCTATAAGAAGCAACCGAAACACCATCCTCTGCTGTAACATTAATCACAGCTGTATCTCCCGTCATAATAGCAGGAATATATTCTACTGAAGATGTTGAATCGAGAATAGAATATGTGATACGAGGCAAATATGTTTGCTCATACTCAATCATCATCTGATATTCGTAAACCTCGCTATCGAAGGCATCAATCATTTCACCATCGGCATAGATACCTGACAACAACGCAACATGAGATGGTTCGACAGTGAAGTTGATAAAGTAGTAGTTTTTCACACCATTCTCGGCAGTAACGATAACTTTATAACCACCTTGAACGCCACCATTAACAACCTCTACGGATTGATATTCATCACCTTTTTCGAATGTCAATTCAGGCAATTCGGTCGTACCAACTGGCAAGAGAACATCGTATTCTTTTTGCTCTGCGTTGAATTCAAAGTGAGGCATTCCTGCGAGATACAAACCAGCCAAAATGTTGTTTTCTGACAATGTTTCGGTAAATACAACCACATAGGTGCGAGTTACATCTTTGTTGCCAGCTACGACATTGATATAGTTTGGTTTGTTGAATTCTTTAGACTCTTCGAGAGTTATAGTTTGATATTCGTCGCCAGCCTCCCATTCTATTACTGGCAATGTTTTTCTACCTACAGGAAGAGCAATTGTGTACATCAACTTATCTGCATCAAATCCTTCCACTCCTACACCATCAACATACATTGCTTTCAAAGCTGAGTTTGTAGAGTGAATTGTTTCAAATTCGATAACATACTCTCTCTCCAAACCTTCGCGTTGTGGCGACACTTTAATTATCACACTACCATCTTCTGCTGTTGTCATTTCAATAGTTTGCCAATTATCCATTGCCTCATACGAGATAATTGGTTTTTGTGTACCTGCATTTGTTGAAATTATATACTCAGTACGTTTTGCACTAAAGTCTTTATTTGCAGTATAGCCAACACCATTTTTCACAAGTGGCAAACCATTTACATAAATCATATTCAAACGATTTTCTTCAGACAACAACAAATTATAGTGGATTTGGTAATCCATTGTTGAACCATCTTCAGCAGTAACACTAATAATTGTTGTGCTATCTAATCCACCATCAATAATAGTGATTGTTTGACCATCTTCGCCTGCTATAACCGACAATTCTGGCACAACAGATGTTCCGATTGGGAGGTCGAAACTATATTCATAATCTGTTGGTTTAAATCCTGTTAAGAGTTCTCCGTCTTTGAAAATAGCTGCCAATGTTGTTACATTGCTATATTGAACATCAATATTAATGCGATATTCGCGAGTATCACCATTTTCTGCTGTAACCACAACTAAAATAACAGAATCTTGATTTACTACATTGACAGTTTGATATGCATCGCCTCGCTCGTAAGTTACAACTGGCAATTCTTCACCTACGTTGATTGAATAATCGTAAATCAATTTGTCGGCATCAAAATTTTCAATTGAAGCATAATTCAATGCCAAATCTTTAAGCATTGTATTGTCCGACAACTGATTAGTTACATTCAATACATATTCTGCAGTCGCACCACTTTCTGCCGTAACGATTATAATATAACGAACTCCATTAACAAGCTCTTCTGATGTGATATCTGAAGTCTGTCCGTAATCGGCATATTCAACCGAAATAGTTGGTTGTTGTGGTTGCTCTACTTTAATATCGCCGGCATACATCACCACAATATTATACTCAAATGTATTAGCATCAAATGCTGCCGATGATGTATAACCCAAACCTTCAACTGCCAATGCAGCTCCGTTGATAAGGATATTTTTCAATGTTACTACACTGTTTTTCTCTGTTGCGAATACAACGCGAGTGTCTTTAGTGTTTTGTGCATCTTCACTTATTGTTGCAAATGTGAACACTGCTTCAGGTTGCGACAAATCGGCATTTGCTTTTTCTTCAAACGCAACACTCATTGATGCATTCTCTGGAGCTACTGCTCTCAAATAATTCTTACCATAACGCTCTGCATCTAATTCATATTCGTCAATTGCTGGAGCAAAACCTTCT
>JAZLDO010000038.1:0-13349 GCA_045614825.1 Candidatus Aphodosoma sp.
ATAGCACGCATAGTTTCGCCTGTAGCAACTGCGATTTGAGCCAACTCTTCGGCAGTTGCGTTAGGCATAACTGCTACGTCGGCAACCATCAACAAACCATCTTCGCCATATTGAGGAGTTTTTGTGAACAACATCATAGCACCAGATACGCAAGTCATACCAGGTTTAGTTTTCACGATTTGCAATGCAGGACGAAGCACGTTACCAGTAGTGTTTTGTGCACCTGCCAATTCGCCATCAGCATCACCTGATTTAATCATCAAACAAGCAAGATACAATGGGTCTTTAGCCAAACGTGTAGCCTCTTCAATAGTCATACCTTTGCTTTTGCGAAGTTCTGCAAGCAAAGTAGCATATTTTTCAAGGTTAGGATTGTTTTCTGGGTCAACAATTGTGGCCTCTTTGATGTAAGTGTATCCTTTCTCTTCTGCCATGTGATTGATTTCAGCAGGGTTACCGATAAGGATAAGTTTAGCAACTTTGTCACGCAATACTGAGTTAGCAGCCTCGAGCGTACGAGGTTCAGTACCTTCTGGCAAAACAATGCGCTGTGGATTTTGTTGAGCGCGTTCTTTGATTTCTTGAAGAAGTTTCATAATAGTGTGGAATGAGAAATGAGGAATGAGGAATGAATACCTTTAACCCCAAATTTATTAATTATTAATTGTTAATTCAAAATATTCACTTTATCTGCGTTATAAACTTCACGATTATTTCTATCATTGATATCACCGTGTACAAATGCTACAATTTCCATATCTTCTAATACGCAAGCAAAAGAACCTACTTTCTCTGGAATTGTATATGTATATTCAACAGAATAGTTACCTTCAGCATCAAGAGTAAGTTTATCTCCAGTAGCTGCCGTCAAGAATGCTCGTGGCGAAGTGTGATGATATTCACCATCCGCTCCAGATTGTCTTGCAATCATATTATCTTGATTTACAAGCACTGTAATATAAGCCAAATCTTTCAACGATTTACCCGCAACTTTCACTTTCAACTCACGAGTTGAAGCATTAAATTCGCGAGTTAATTCAATAGTTGCATCTGCCGACATAGGAATCAACGATGCCAATAACGATGAAGTTGTAGCTGCTGGATGCCAAATCAATTGTATTCTTCCTGGCTCATACTCAACCTCTTTACGGTTTATATTACACATTGGATATTGTGAAACTCCAAGAGCAGTCGACACATCAAAATTACCTGGTATAGTAAATTCATCACCTACTCCTGGCAAATATGTATGATGTGCAATCCAACATACCTTATCTGGATCTACCAATTCAGAAATCGCTTTTTTGATAGCCGATGCACCTGCAGGACAATTCACACAATTTTGACCTGTGAATTGCTCTATCAAAATTGCATTACGTTCAAGACCTGCATATACGTTCAAAGAAGCACTAAATTTATCTGACTCAACACCTTGTTCTTTAAGCTTCGCTTTAACCGAGAAATCAACCGATCCTTCTACAGCTCCTATAGGCACCAAAATATCAACTTTTGCAGATTGACCATTCATCAATTCTTTATCAACCGATATTGTCTTTTCTTGCCCCGCAATATTAGCAACCACATCTACCCCTTTAACCAAACGGATTCCGGCATTACGAACCTCCAATGTTGCTTTGAATTCACTATTTGCACGAGTTGCCTCAGGAACAGACAAATTATCAACAGCTATAGCATATTGTGTCTCTGCCGAATAATCTCCACCTTGAACAATGGCTTGAATAGACCAGTATCCTTTTGTGCCCATATCCGACAATTTATACCAATCGTTATTCCACCACATATATTCTGTATCAGTCTTTTTAGACGTAGGCTCAAGTCCTATAACAAAACCATTCGATGTAATTTTATAACCCACATAAAGCGTATCTCCTGTTATTTCAACAGGTTTATCAAACAATACATATTGCCATCCGCCTTCTACATATTTAAAAGACTTACGAGCAACAACTCCACTATCTAAATCCAACTTATTTGCCACAATAACCTCTGCTTCTGAAACTTCTCCATCGACCAAAGCTCTAACACCAACAATCGCATTACCATGAGCAAGCAAATCTTCACCGCTGAGCATAGTCAATACAGCAACAGTATAACTACTATTCATTCCAAAACGACCATCCTCTCTACTATTCACTGGATCAGTACAATTTCCCAACAAATAGATAGCATCTTTATTCAAAGTTATCGATGGTTCATCTTCATTTGGAGTTTTATTCTCCTCTGTTGGTCTTGGCTCGCAAGACACAAACAACATAGTAGCAAACGCTAAAGTTGCCACCGCATAAAAAAGATTTTTCAATTTCATAAAAAGTGTTTTTTTCTTAAACAATAATAATCATGCAAAGTTACTAATACTTTTCGACATACGCAAAAAGATTTACAAAAAAGAAACATAAAAAAAGCACCGAACTAAAATCGGTGCTTCCATATATAATTTTTTAGAAAATTAATAACAAATTTGTTCTGACAAAGAACGTAACTCTACGTCATAAGAGCTATTATACAAAGACATTACTCTCATCACATTTTGTGCTTGTGTTTCCAAAATTGGCAATTGAATAGCGTTATAAACCAAACGAGATGATGATTTAGCCAAATCGCCATGAACAAAGGCTACAACTTCCATATCCTCAAGAACACATGCAAAATCACCTACTTTTGCAGGAACTTTATAAGTATAAGTTGCTGTATAATTACCATTTTCAAGTGTCAACACATCACCTTTTGCGTCTGTCAAGAATGCACGTGGAGCATTGTTATGTTTATAATCATTTCCGCCGCTTGCTTGACGAGCAACAATACCACTTTGTTTTACCAACACTGTTACATATGCTGATTCAAGAAGTGAATTACCCTTAACCACAACTGACAATGTAGAATCTGCAACATCAAAAGTACGCTCAACTTCAATTGTTGCAAGAGCTGGAGTTTTCACTAACTCTTCTAACAAATCTGTAGTTGCATAACCTGGATGCCAACACAAACCTGATTGTCCTGGAGCAAAATCAACTACCATACGGTCAATCGCACAGTTTGGAGCGCCTTGAACACCCAATGATGTACCAATTACTTCACTTTCGCTCAATGTAAAAGCATCGTTACGATAGCCAAAGTGATGCGCCACCCAAATAACTTTCTCAGGATTTTTCATACCTGCAATAGCCATCTTCAATGTCTCTGCACCGCCTGGGCAATAACCACAATCTTGACCTGTAAATTGTTCTGCAAGGATTGCAACACGTTCAGTTGCATTTGACGAATAAACTCTTACAGATGCCTCTGAATCATTGTTTGTTGTAAGAACATCATCTGCATAATCTGCAACAAGTTCTACATTTACATTACCAAATGCGCCTTCAATTGTAGGTGCTGTAAAACCTTCAAAATTAACAACAACAGATTGTCCATTCATCAATTTTTCTGAAACATTCACTGTTTTTGTTTCAGAGCCCAAAGAACATTTTACTGATACATTTTCGGCTGGAACAATACCTGCTCCACGCACTTCACAAGAAACTGTAATAGGATCACCTACTTTAGGATTTTTCGATACTGCTGCTCTTTCAAGCACTACATCATGTTGACGTTCTGACGAATAATCACCACCTACAACAATTGCTTGTATTGCCCACACATAACGACCTACTTGATTATTAACAAGATCCCAAGTACCGTCAATATACATCATCTCTGTTTTGATTGTTTTTTTCGCGCTTTCGAGAGCCAAAAAGTCTGTTTTACCTGTAGCCTCAAAACCTACATATATATCTTCTTTATAATCGTATGGTTGATCAAACAAAACATATTGCCAACCTCCTTTTTTATAAGTAAATGATTTTTCTACTTCAGGTTTTTCATAGTCTGCGCCAACAAAAACTTTACCAGATTCTACTTCATTACCAATATAAACACGAATACCTACAATATAATAACCTGCTTCCATCAAATCTGTAGCCGCCATTAATGTTGCACCTCCAAAAGTATGATTTATACCATCGCCAAAACCAAAAATAGCAGCACCTTCCATTCCCGATTCTTTACAATTACCAAATAAATAAACATTATCAGATGGCTCATAAGCTGGCTTATTCAATTCAGGAATAGAATCTTCAGGATCTTTGCCTGGATCTTTGCCTGGATCTGGTTTCTCACAAGAAGCAAATAATACAACTCCAAAAATAAAAGCAAATAAAGCTTTAAACAAATTTTTCAAATTCATAAGATTCAAAATTTAAAATTGTTATTAGATAAAAGATTAAGGTTAATAATCCAATTCAGACTGCAAAGGTAATAATTGTTTTTCAATAAATTATCACAAAATACAAAATTTAAGTTATTTTAACACAATTCCCGCACGATACACAGTATGTTCGGTTATCGGACACAACGAAAAATACCCTTTTCTAAACCTACCATTCTCTATTTCAATAGGATTTTCTTCTATTTGTATTCTATGATCCACCAACAATTGCCCTGGCGGAAAATGATCTATCGTGAACATTCCCTTCACTCCTTTCACCACACATCTGTCATAAACAACTCGCGCCACCATTCCCATAGTCATTCTAAGATTAAACTCCACCACAGGATTAATTTTGTACTCAACACCTCGTGTCTCTTGTCTCGCATCTCGTGTCTCCGAATACACAAACATATCCACGCCAACAAATCCGTTATAGACCTTAGCAACTCGCTCTCTCAAAAAAATCATCAACTCTTCACGAATCCAATTAAGATAATCTTGCGAAACATACTTAGTCAACTCTGCTTCAATATCTTCATTCGACCAAAGATAATTACCACGATAGATTCCACTCCCTTCGGTGAAAAACAACGAATAACCTGCAAATGTCACATCTCCACGACCTACCTTAAACTCCATTGCAAAATCTTGAACTCTATCGTAAGCCTTTTCGCCCATAACCGACCCTTGCTTTTCTATCACGCGCTTACACCATCCCGAAAGACTTGGAGTCAACTGTCCCGACGACCAAAACACACCCTTACCACTGCCACTCCATGGTGCTTTGAAAACTACCTCTTTATGCTTTGCAGCAAAGGCATTCACTTCCGAAATCGACTTCAACTCTTCTGCCACTTGTGGCAACGAATCAGGATAAATCGACCTACTACGCAAATACCCCATCGCCTCAATCGTCAATCTACGATGCGACAACTGCTTATATTCTTCTATTCGCTCTGGCGTTGGCAACAATTTTTCTGCCACACCATTATTCAAAAAGAATTTACGCACTGCCATATCCCACCCCCATGGTTCTACCTTAAATTCCTCTATCTTATCTTTTGAAAACAATGGTATAGTCGCAACATCCAACCCCAAAACATTCAACTCTTCCGTAAACTCCTGATCACTCAAAACCTCCGATGCCACCTCTTCGGCAAACCAACATGGCAACAACGACAAATCATCGGCAAACGCAGTTGCCGACTCTGGAGCTTGAAAATGAGCACTCCCATTTGCCAATGCCAAATCATGCTCAGGATTAAAATAATATAAACGTGACATTTCAATCAATTCACAATGCACAATTTACAATGCACAATTACAACTCATCATAAATTGTTAGTTCAACTTATTAACAGCATATGATTTCATCTTCTCTACCATCGACACTAGTCCATTACTGCGTGTTGGCGACAAGTGCTCTTTCAATCCTATCTTATCAAGAAAACCAAAATCATATTTCACCACCTCTTCGGCTGTACACCCCGACATCATATTTATCAACAAAGCAACTATACCTTTCACTATAATTGCATCGCTTTCGCCTCTGAAATACAAACGTCCATCTTGCTCATCACATACCAACCACACCTGACTCTGACAGCCCTTTATCAATGTATCATCGTTTTTCTCCTCTGCCGACAAACCCTCCAATTCACCACCTAAATCGACTAAATATTGATAGCGGTCCATCCAATCTTCATAAACTTCAAATTCTTCGATTAACTCAATCTCTTTTTCTTCTAATGTTTTCATAATTTTTTTAATAGATATAAGACACGAAAACTTAAACAATCTCGCTCTATTTTTGTTTGTTTTATTTTTCTATTGATAATTGCGACAATAACTCCTCATTCCCCATTCCTAATTTTATTAAACTCTTCCCAAAACCCTGGATACGATTTATTCACTACCTCTGGATTTGCTATCTCTATCTCTCTTGTCAACCCCACAACCGACATTGCCATTGCTACACGATGGTCATCGTAAGTCTCTATCTTCACCAAATCCGTACATTGTGCATTATGCATTTTTCGTTGAGACTCAAGACCGTTGGTTGTGCATTGTATAAGGTATCCACATTTCTTCATTTCCGTAATCAACGCCTCAATCCTATCACTCTCTTTTACCCGTAAAGTTTCCACACCACTAATTTCAAATGCTACCCCCAACAAACATGCCGCCACCACTATATACATCACCGCATCTGGCATATTCTCACAATTCAACTCCAATTTATCCACCTTACATCCGCTCCACTCTATTTCAACATCACCCTCTATCTCTTTAGTCTTAACACCCAACTTCTCAAACACCTCCACTATTGCTCTGTCGGGTTGAACACTATCCAAACTCAACCCTTCAAGCAAAAACCTCCCCTCTTTCATCACTGCCATCGCCGCATACCACACCGTTGCCGATGACCAATCTCTCTCCTCGCTCCTACAAAATCCTCTTTTATATTTTTCCACCACACTCTCTGTCAACTTAATATACGATTGCGATGCCACATCGCCCTCATATTCTATCTCTATTCCTCCCTCTACCTTATCTGCAATCAACATCAATGCCGATGCAAACTGACTACTCAACGACGCATCTAATCTCACTCTACCTCCTTTCAATCTTCCACCCTTTATTCGCAACGGTGCAAACCCCTCCTTATCAACATATTCTATACTTGCACCCATCCCCCTCAACGCATCCACCAATGGTCGTATCGGACGCTCACACAAACGCTTTGACCCCGTCAATACAAACTCTCCTTTCTTCACTGCACAAAACGCAGTCATAAACCTCAATGCTGTACCCGAATCGTGTAAATCCAACTCTATCTCCAACCTCCCTTTGAATATGGTTAGTATCGAGATCCTACTGCATTGTTTCAACGACCTTGACAACACAAATATATCATCATTCTCATCCTCAACCTCAATTTCTCTGCCATTCAAAGCATCTAATACCAACTCTCTTGCCCTTACACTTTTCGACAAAGGCAAAGTCATAAAGTATCGAATAGAATCTACATTATCCATCATGCATTACTTTCTAAATCCTGGCAATGACGCATAATTCAACCCTCTCCACACATCATTATTAGAACGAACTGACGAGCTCTTTCCTCCTATCAAATAAATATACCCATTAGGTGCAGCCACCGCTGAATGACCATAACGTGGCACATACAAATCACTAATTACCGATTTAACATTAGGTTCACCCCAAGTCAACCCAAAATCTTTAGAATACATCTGTGCATCTTTAACCACCTCTTCACCTTCTTGCGCCATACCTCCAAACAACATCAAACCACCACCATATTGCGCTATCGCTGCGTATGCACGTGGTGAAAAACGCTCAACTCCTCCACTCAAATCACTCCAATATTCTCCATTATCACTACTCCATACCGAAGACAAATATTTACCATCTTTATCTACTCCTCCAACTACAAAAACTCTCTCTTTACCCGAAGGTGCTTTTGCCACTAACACTGCAGCTCCTCTCTCTGGAAAATCAGAAGGTAAACGACCCAAATCAACCCAATCCGAACCATCCAAACGAGCCAAACCTCGATCTAATGTAACGCCATACATTTTACCCTCCATTGCAAATAATAAATGCTCAACAGCTATACCTGTAATAACTTCTGATGTCCAAGTTGCACCATCTGCACTTTTATACAATTCACCATCGTAATAAAGACAAACAAAATCTTCATACCCAACCAAATAATTCAAATCCACAGATGAAAAATCAATATCTAAACCTGACACAAACAACGAATCCCACTTCACACCATCAACACTCTCATGCACAACTAAATCATTATCAACTATAGCAAAATATAACAATCTATCATTAATCCATAACGCCTTTTCAGTCAAAGCATAACCTGCAAAAACTTCACTTTTAATACCTTCCCAAACAAATGTATCTGGATCCACTTTATGCACATTTACTTGAACCCAATAATCTGCCGATGTCTTCTCATCAGCCGCCACTACTGTAAATTTTACCTTTTTAGTAAAATCCAAATAAACCTCATTCAACTTATAATAATCAAGAGTATCATTAATATAAACCGACGAAAATCTTGGATTCAGCACAAACGACAACGAATCTATTCTAGTACCATAATCTATTGAATCATAATTATAAATCAACATACTATCATTATCAATAGTAAAAACATAATTATCAATATCCTTGATACTATCACTATACAAATAAAAACTTGTTATTACCGCATCTTCAGAAACAATCATATTAGTATTATCATTTTTAACACAAGAAAAGGTTAAAAACAACAACATCAACATTCCTAAAAAACAAATACTCTTTTTCATAAATTCTTTATACTTACTACTTATTGCTTTCGACTATTAAAATGCAAAGTTAATCATTATTTTCCAAAATCTCATCATTTTTAACACACTTTTGCGTCCAAATCATCAACACCACTCCCAAAACAAACAACGGTACACTCAACAACTGACCCATATTCAACGCCATATCGCGCTCAAAACCCACTTGCACCTCCTTCACAAACTCCACACAAAATCTAAACCCCGATATCACCATCAGTTGCAACGCAAGATAAAATCCTCGTTTTACTCTTCTATATTTCAAACTCTTAAACAACCAAACACCCACACCGAATAACACAAAAAAGAACAAAGATTCATACAACTGTGCCGGATGTCGAGGCAAATCATCTATCACTGGAAACACAAATGCCCACGCCACATCCGTAGGCGCACCCACAACCTCCGAATTCATCAAATTTCCCAATCGTATAAATCCCCCTGCCAACGGCGTAGCCAATGCCAACCAATCCATCACTGACAATATCGATAACCCCGACTGCCATTTAAACAACAACAGAGCCAACATCAACCCTATTACTGCCCCATGACTTGCTAAACCATGGTAACCCGTGAAGCAATAATTTCCCATTTCATCGACTCCCACAGGCAAAAACATCTCTACCGGATGCGACAAAAAATAATGGGGTTCGTAAAACAAACAATGACCCAACCTCGCACCCAAAAATATCCCAACAAACGCCCAAACTATCAAATTCTCAAAATGACGTTGCTCTATCCCAAACTGCCTAAACCTACACCATACATACCACCCCGCCAACACAAGTCCAGTAGCAAACAACACCCCATACCACAACAAAGTGAAACTCCCTACCGAAAAAATCTCAGGCCTTGGCGACCACACAATTGAGTTGAGAATTGAAAATTGAAAATTGAGAATTGAAAATTGAAAATTCATAAAACAAAAATATAATATTATCACAGCGGCTATAGCAGCTATAGTGACTATAGCTTCTATAATCTTCTACAAATCATTATTATTCACCATTCCCGGCACCGAGTCAATTATAGCAAACAACTCATCCAACTTCTCTGCTCTCAACATCGCAATTCTCGTAGGTTTGAAATGGTCAATACCCTTAAACACCGGCGTAACAGCCAAATGTCTCCTACTATGCACAATCCCCTTCCGCTCATCGCCCAACCACTCTATCGAACGCAACACATGCTCCTTGATAATATCAATCTGCCACTGCATCTCATAAGGCGTCACATGCTCGCCCGTCTGCAAATAGTGCCTCACCTCCTCAAAAATCCAAGGCCTACCAATCGACCCACGCCCAATCATCACAGCATCAACCCCATATCTATCAAAACACTCACGTGCACGCTCTGGCGTCGTAACATCGCCATTCCCAATAATCGGAATTCTCATCCGCGGATTATTCTTCACCTCGCCAATCAACGTCCAATCAGCCTCACCTGTGTACATCTGCGCTCTCGTGCGCCCATGAATAGCCAACGCCTGAGCGCCACAATCTTGTATCGCTTCCGCCAAATCGACAATAATTTTCGACCCATCATCCCAACCCAAACGAGTCTTCACCGTCACCGGTATCTTCACTGCATCGACCACCGCCTTAGTGATAGCCAACAATTTAGGCACATCTCTCAACATCCCCGACCCAGCACCCTTGCCAGCCACCTTCTTCACAGGGCAACCAAAATTCAAATCCAATATATCCGGACACGCCTCTTCCACAATCCGAGCTGCCTCCACCATTGTATCCACATCCTTGCCATAAATCTGTATCGCCACCGGACGCTCCTCATCATGTATCGTCAACTTCTGCTCCGTACGCTTCACATTGCGTATCAAAGCATCAGCGCTAACAAACTCAGTATAAACCATATCCGCCCCAAATCGTTTACACAACAATCTGAACGCCGGATCCGTAACATCCTCCATCGGAGCCAAAAACAAAGGCACTTTACCAAACTCTACATTACCAATTTTCATACCTTTTCTAACTTTTACTTTTAAAGGTACAAAATTACAAAAAAAATTCGTATCTTTGCACGTAATAAATTAAAAATTAATAATTAACAATTAATAATTATGCATTGTGCATTGTGCATTGTGCATTCATTTGATTATGAACGAATTCCTCGAACTTGAAGAACGCATTGTCGCAATGCTCAAAACCGTTTTCGACCCCGAAATCCCAGTCAACATCTACGACCTCGGACTCATCTATCGCATCGAAGCCAACAATGGCGACGTCATTATCGACATGACCCTCACAGCACCTAACTGTCCTGCTGCCGAATTCATCATGGAAGACATCAAAATGAAAATCGAATCAGTCGAAGGCGTAAAATCAGTCAATGTCAACCTCGTCTTCGAACCCGAATGGGATCGCTCAATGATGTCCGAAGAAGCCCAACTCGAACTCGGACTATTATGAAACATTACTTCGTAGCAGACGCACATCTTGGCTCACGCCTATTCGATGACAATGACGCAAAAATCGCCCATTTCATCGAATGGCTCGACATGGCAACTGCCGAAGAATCCGAAATATACCTCCTCGGCGACATATTCGACTTTTGGTTCGAATTTGCTCACGCCATCCCCCCAGGTTTCGACCGCCTACTCGATGCTCTACGCCTCAAAACCAGTCAAGGCACCCGCATCCACTTCTTCTGTGGCAATCACGACCAATGGACCTATGGCTACCTACAAGACTATTGCGGACTAATAGTCCACAAAACAGGCGAATTCATCGAAATTTCAGACAAAAAATTCTACATTGCTCATGGACATGGATTAGGCGAAAAACGTCGTGCAACTCGCATCCTTAACAGCATATTCGAAAGTCCCATAGCACAATGGCTCTTCCGCCACCTAATGATACCTCGTTTAGGCTATGCCTTCGGCTATCGTTGGAGTGCGCACAACCGCAAAAAGCACAATTCCATCGCAAATAACAACCGTCACCACAACTACTACGAGCATCACACAACCGACACCGATGCCTTTCAAGTCGAATGGGCAAAACAATTCTCCGCCTCGCACCCCGATATCAATTACATCATTATGGGTCACCTACACAAAGAGGTCAATATGCGTCTTGCCAATGGCTGCCAACTCCTAATTCTCGATGAATTCTACGAAAACTACGGCTTCGCTACCTTCGATGGCACCTACCTCTGGCCCGAAAATTTCTAAATAAATATTCTATACACAAAAGTAAATAAAAACATCCTCCGACTTATCAGTTGAAGGATGTTTTTATTTACTTTGCTCTCATTAAGTACCAAATGTTACTCACTATCGTTCGTGACTTTGGTTACATTCGGCAATTTAGGAATCAATAAAATAAAAAGGCAAAATAAATATTTATTTTTCAAATAAATATAACAAAAAAGCAACTGATACTAATTCAAATAAATTTGATTGTATCAGTTGCTTTTTTGTTATTTTTGCAAAGCAAAAATTTTTATTTGCCTTCTATTTTATTTTAGAAGATTACTCTCATTAAGCACCAAAGTTGTCGAACATGAGGTTTTCGCGTGGAACGCCAAGTGATTCAAGCATGTTTTCAACAGCTTTACTCATTGGGCCAGGACCACACATGTAGTATTCGATATCTTCTGGAGCATCGTGATCTTTGAGGTATGTTTCGTAAATCACATTGTGTACGAATCCAGGAGTATATTTAACACCAGCAGCATCAGCAGCAGGGTCTGGACGGTCAAGAGCCAAGTGGAAGTGGAAGTTAGGGAACTCTTTCTCGATAGCCAAGAAATCTTCCAAATAGAACACCTCGTTGAGCGCACGAGCACCATAGAAGTAGTGCATTTCGCGGTCAGTAGTTTTCAATGTCTTAGTCAAGTGCATGATTTGAGCACGGAGAGGAGCCATACCAGCACCACCACCTACCCACATCATTTCGGCTTTAGAGTCGAAGATAGGGTGGAAGTCACCGTAAGGACCTGACATGATAACTTTATCTCCAGGTTTGAGAGTAAAGATATAAGAAGATGCGATACCTGGCATTACATCCATGAAACCACCACCTTGTTCTTTTGGTTTGAAAGGAGGAGTAGCGATACGTACAGTAAGCATGATACGGTCGCCCTCAGCAGGGTAGTTGGCCATAGAGTAAGCACGGATAGTTTCTTCAGTGTTTTCGCATTTCAAGCCAAAGAGACCGAAGTTTTTCCAAGCATCGAGGTAACCTTCGCCGATGAGCGATTTGTCGATGTCTTTGTCATAATCCATTTTGAATTTAGGGATTTTGATTTGAGCATACGAACCAGGGATGAAGTCCATGTGTTCGCCTGGAGGCAATGCCACGATGAACTCTTTGATAAACGTAGCAACGTTTTTGTTCGAAATAACTTCGCATTCCCACTCTTTAACGCCGAGAACTGATTCGTCAACTTTAAGAGCCATATCGCCCTTAACTTTAACTTGACAGCCAAGACGCCAGTGGTCTTTCACTTGTTTGCGTGTGAAATGTACAGTTTCAGTAGGGAGGATTTCGCCACCACCTTCTGTTACTTGGCAACGGCATTGACCACAAGAACCTTTACCACCACAAGCAGATGGAAGGAATACGCCTGCATTTGCCATAGCGTTGAGAAGTGAGCCACCTGCTGCAGCTTCAACCTCTTTTTCGCCATTGAGGGTAATCTTAACGTTACCCGAAGCTACTAAGTAGCGTTTAGCGACAAGCAACACGATT
>JAZLDO010000039.1:0-4604 GCA_045614825.1 Candidatus Aphodosoma sp.
TTTGCCAAGATATGCCGTAGGCATAGTGAGGCATATGTAAAAATAGAGAAATGTGTTTTTATGTCATTCTGTCTAAAGTAAATAAAAACAAAAAAGCATGAAACGAATAGCAATTATAGTGGCGATGCAGAGTGAGTTTGAGCTTGTGAGCCACATTTTAGAGAATGCTGTAGAGTCGGAAATAGAGGGCGCAAGATGTATGATGGGCATGCTCTATGGCAAAGAGATAATACTTTTGAAGTCGGGTATCGGCAAGGTGAATGCAGCAATGCAGGTGACTTCGTTGATAGCTGAAATGCATCCCGATTACATTATTAATAGTGGTGTAGCGGGTGGTATAGGCGAAGGTATGCACCAAGGCGATATAGTGGTGGGCACCGAGGCGTGTTATCACGATGTGTGGTGTGGTGAAGGCGAGTGGGGGCAGGTGCAGGGTTTCCCTTTGAAATTCCCAGCCGATAATCATCTGCTTGAAGCTATAAATAATGTACAATGCACAATGCACAATGCACAATTGGACCTTAACTCGCGACTCGTTTTTGGTTTGATTTGTACGGGCGATCAATTTATTTCGGACTTGGCTACGTTGCAGGGCATTAAGCGCAATTTCCCAGAAGGTAAGGCTGTGGATATGGAGAGTGCGGCTATTGCTCAAGTGTGTTATGCTAAACAGGTGCCTTTCATGAGCTTACGCATCGTGAGCGACACTCCGGGCATGGAACCAGATAATACAACGCAATATCTCGACTTCTTTGCCGAAGCACCGAAGAAAACATTTGCTGTGTTGCAACAATTGATTGAAAAGATTTAGTTTTTTTTTCTTAACATAAGTACAAATTTTTCTTGTTAGTAGGCTTTCTAAATATATATTTATTGTCGGATTTATATCGGGAGGATTATTCTTTTTTAAGTACATGTTTTGTGATTTAATATTTTATAATTTAGGGCTTGTACTTAAAAAAAGAATTATCTTTACATAATCTTAGAAATATCTACTACGTATAGATAGCCAAGAAAAAAGATCTGTACTTCTGTTAAAATAAAAGTAGATTATGAAAACACTTGATTTAACTAAGTATGGCCGACAAAACGTATCGTTTTATTTGGCTTTGGAAAAACATTTGCTCAATTCGCCTGAGTGGCGCAATGAGGATTTATTCTTTATTTGGGATATCTATCCGGCTATGGTGTGTGGTAAGCATCAGTTGATTGAGGCCGAAGTGAACATGGAATATGTAGAGAAAATTGGGGTGCCAATCTATCGCCGTCATTCGGGTGGAGGTACTATTTTTGCCGATGAGGGTTGCTTTATGTTCACGTTTATCAAACGCGAAGGCAAACGCGACGATGTGTTTCGCAATTGTCTTTCGGCTGTGGTAAAAGCCTTTGCCGAAATCGACTTAGAAACCGAACTATCTGGTCGTAATGATTTGATATTTAAAGGGAAGAAGTTTTCGGGCAATGCCTATTATCGCAACGACAATGGCTCGATATTGCATGGCACATTGTTGTATAAGACAGATATCGAACAGTTGGTGCGTACGATAACACCCGACAACGAGAAGTTGATATCAAAGGGCATAGAGAGTGTGCGTCAGCGCGTGATTAATGTGGGCGACTATATGACCCTCGGGCGCGAAGAGTTGATGCGACATCTCGAAAATTCTATTGCAAATGAGCGCGTTGCTTTCAACGAAGAGGAGTGGAAGTCGGTTAAAGAAATCGAACCAGAATATCTTAGCGACGAGTGGATGTGGGGTAATAATCCACCTTATACATTCAAAAATCGTCAACGTTTCGATTGGGGTGTGATTGAAATTAGAGTAGATGTAAAAAATGGAAAAATAAAGCAAATTGATTTTAATGGCGACTTCTTTACTCATCAAGACCTTCAACCATTATATAATGCCTTCATAGGAGTTGATTTTCAAACTGAAAACATTTGCCAACTCTTGAATACAATAAAGATTGAGGAGTATATATTAGGAGCAACAGCTGAGGATATATTGTCGCTAATGTAATAAGCATATTATTTTATTGTCCCACAAATTGCACGAATTGACACAAATGAATTATAAATTTGTGAATATTTGTGTCGTTTGTGGGACAATTTTTTTGTGTAATCAAGCTTTGGGAGGTTGCATGAGGGTAAGGTTTCCTTGTTTTTAATAGGGACTAATTGGCGTAATATTTTAAGGGAATTTCGTGAAAAATGTAAAAAAAAATAAAAAATAGTGTTATTTCCAAAAAAAATTATTAACTTTGCCCGTCAATATAGTTTACATTAGAATTATTTTATTTTATTTTTTAATTAACTTAATATTAACTAAATTTTAATTACTATGAGAAAGATTACTCTTTTCTTTGCAGCATTGTTAATTTCGATGACTGCATTCTCTACTACCTTGTATCTTTCTCCTAATGCCAATTGGAAATCAGATGGTGCACGTTTCGCAGCTTATTTCTTTGGTAATGGAGAAACATGGGTTAGTATGACAGACTCTGATTCTGATGGTGTTTATGAAGTAGAAGCACCTACGGGTTATCCAAATGTTATTTTCTGCCGTATGAATCCTGCTACTACAGCAAATAACTGGGACAACAACAACAAATGGAATCAAACTGCAGATTTGACTGTTCCAACTGACAACAAAGTTAAATTTGTTGTGCCTGAAGGTGTTTGGGATGGCGCAGGTAATACTTGTTGGGTAGAACTTGACAATGATGGTCCAGTAGTTCTTCCTGAAACATGGACAGTTGCAGGTTCTTCTGTGGCTTTGTTCGGTTCAGAGTGGGCACCTGGAAATGAGGCTAATGACCTCACAGAAGGTGAAGATGGCGTATGGACTAAATTTTACGACGATGTTACTCTCACTGCTGGTAATATCGAATACAAAATTGTAAAAAGTCACGTTTGGGGTGAAGCTTATCCAGCAGATAATGCAATACTTAACATCCCTGCTGCAGGTGTGTATGATGTAACATTTACTTTCAATGAAAACTCAAATGCTGTTAGCGCAACAGCAGAAAAACAAGTTGTTAAAACATCTTGGAGTTTTGACGGTGGTAAAACTGCTGCTGAAAGTGGTATTGTGTTGGATAAATTTACAAGTGTAATTGTTGCATTCTCAGGAATTGACTCAGTAGGTCGTGAGGTTACAAAAGTAGTAGCCCAAGGATCTTCAACAAATATTTTGTTCTACGAAGTATTGGCAGATGGATCTTTGACACCAGTAGAAGATAATGGCCTTATGTATGCAAAATCTTCAAATAAAACCATTACATATTCATTGCAAGCTAAAAATTATAAAGCAGTAGAAACAGGTACTTATAATTACATGAAACAAGGTAATTATCGTATTGTTATTGATACTGATAATGGGGCTACAACACCAGTAGGTGATGTATTGTTCCAACCAAATCGTACAGGTTTGCCTAAAGTGTATAATGACCAAACATGGACATTTGATTTTACAATTAAAAATGATTATGTAGCAAAATATGCACAAGCTGCACAATATGTAGTAGTTCCTGCTTATGATCGTTATGCTCCACCTACATTGTTGGAATCACTTAGCGAAATTGTAGTAACTTTCCCTCAATATGAATCAATCGAAGTAGATACAACATACGGAGATAATAAAACTTATATACCATGTGTAGTATCAGAAAATGGTGAAAATGTAGAAAAAGCACAAATGAAGTGGGAAGCCGTAGAAGGTACTCCTAATGCATTACGTATCTATGTTGACGAGGCGATAACTAGCAAAGGTACTTATGGTATCACAATTCCAGAAGGTCTTATTAATTTTAAATCGACAGCAACAGAAGTAGTTTACAATGAATCTATTGCATTGTCTTACACAGTAGCTCAAAAGAATATTACTGCTGGTATGAAATTGTATTATGATTTCTCTGCATTTGAAAATTTGAAAGTATTGACTTATGCAGGTGCAGTGTTGAGTGATGGAACAACAGAAACATCAGTTGACTTGGTAGCTGTTTCAGAAGGTCTTTGGGAACTTACAGTGCCAGAAGGTAGCTATTATCACGTTACAGTTAATCTTGGTACAGCAGCTGGTGCTTTGTCATTTGGTGCGACAGCATTGTATTATGATGGCGTAAATAATTTGCATACATTAAAAGCTGAAGCTCCATACGTAGAATGGGGTATGGCAGAAGATGGCGACTTTAATAGAAGTGTATATTCTCCAGCTCCAGAAGTAGAACCAACAATCGTAGGAGGTACAGAACTTTATATCCAACTTCCTACAACTATGAATATTTTGAGTTCATCAGTAACATTTGGTCAAGCTTCAACAGGTGGTGGTAAATTAAGCCCAGTTAAACGTGGAATCTCTATGGGAGATGGAACATCTACAGGTGTAGCAATGACTAATGTAGATGCAGAAAATGGTGTTTGGAAAATTGTAGCACCTGAAGGTACTTCAGATTCTATTTTCAATGTTTCTTTCTCAATCAAAGGTATTACTGGAGCTTGTGGTATCGCTAATCTTAAATATGATGGAGAGCACAATCTCTTCACATTGTCAAGTGACTTTACATTCGACCCACGTAGAGGTGGTACAGCAACAGAAGCTAAT
>JAZLDO010000040.1:0-86266 GCA_045614825.1 Candidatus Aphodosoma sp.
GAAGCAAACGCCCAAGAATACAGTCCAGCATTGCCAGATTGGCCATGCGTTATACATAATAGGACCGAGGAACAAGAAGAGGTTACCAATTGCTGTAGCTGACAACCACAAACCTTGGCAAAGACCAAGAAGGTGTTTTGGTGCCACTTTTGATACGAACGACAAACCAAGTGGAGAGATGAACAACTCTGCTACTGTCAATAAGAAATAGAGAACGATCAATACCCAAACACCTGAAAATTCTTTTGCTTCAATTGGTAAGTTTTTGAAATCTGTAGCTGATGGATAACCTACAATATATGAATAAATAGCCAAGAACAAGAATGCAGAACCTGCGATACCCATACCAATAGCAATCTTACGAGGAGTAGAAATTTCAACGCCACGTTTTGCAAGCAAACCAAAGAACCAAACAATAACAGGAGTAAGAACAATCACAAAGAATGGGTTAAGAGCTTGGAAAATCTCAGGAGCAATTGTTGTTGTATTCACGAAGTCACGAGCAAACAATGAAAGAGAAGTACCATTTTGGTGAAAAGAGAACCAGAAGAAGATTACGATGCCAAGCACAGCAAACAATGCATAAAGACGTTGTTTAATTTCTGTTGCCATAGCAGCTTTTTCTTCAGCTGTATATTCAACACCAGCAACTGCCTCTTTTTTAGCAGGAGTAGGGAAAATTCTTTGATTAACAAAGAAGATAATCAAAGAAATAAGCATCGCTGCAACAGAAGCAAAGAATGAATAGTGAACACCTGTATTGAATACATCGAGATAGTTTTGAGCAAAAGCAGTCAAATCAGCAGGAGCTTCACCGCTAATAGTAACTTTTTCCACAAGAGCTTGGAAGTTAGCTAATGCCTCAGGGGCCATAGCCGCTGCACTTGCAATATATTCGTGACAAAGAGCTGGAAGTTGAGCATTATAAAGCATACCATTAGTTTCCAACCACCATTGACGAAGAAGTGGAGCAACGAATGGAGCAATAACACCACCTACATTGATAAACACATAGAAGATTTGGAAACCAGAGTCGCGTTTGTCTTTTGCAATACGAAGAGCATCTTCGCCTTGTTTAGCTGCTTCCGCTTCGAAGTTGTCATACATTTGACCAACGATAGCTTGCAAGTTACCTTTGAACAAACCATTACCAAACGCAATAAAGAAAAGAGCAAGACAAGTGAAAGCAAGCAACCATGCACTATTTTGAGGAGTTGCGAGGATAGGAATTGCAAGCATAACATAACCAGTTGCCATAATAGCAAGACCTGTTTTAATTGTGCCTTTGTAATTTTGAGTACGGTCAGCAATGATACCACCTACCAAAGCAAGCACATAGATACCAGCATAGAAAACAGAATAAATACCTCCTGCACCCCAAAATCCTTCTCCTAAGCCAAATTTTGAGCACAAAAACAACACCAATACGGCGTTCATGATGTAGTAGCCAAAACGCTCACCCATGTTAGAGAGAGCAGCAGCCAATAATCCTTTTGGATGACCTTTAAACATAAAAAATTAATTTTTAATTAGTTAATGATATTAGAATTAATTGATTTTCAATCTAATTTATAGTCGTACTAAGCGATTGCAAAGGTACAAAAAAATATTCAAACTACCAAATATCAGTTTTTTAGACTTTTTAGACAAAAAAGTCGCAAGTAGCGACCTAAGTCTTACTACTTGCGACTTTTTATTTATAGTCTATAAAAGATTATTTTGTTGCATTTTCGAGACGTTTCATCATTGAGAAAATGAACAATGCTGAAATCAAACACAATACAACAAGAATAGCCCATAATACCCACAATGGAAGTCCACCCCAAAGCATACCGATAATAGCAACCAAATAATTACCAATAGCAGTAGCAGCAAACCAGCAACCCATCATTGCACCTTTAAGTTTTGGAGGCGCAACTTTCGATACAAATGAAATACCCATTGGAGAAAGGAACAATTCAGCAAAAGTCAATACCAAATAAGTTGAGATAAGAAGATTTGGAGTTGTTTTTTCAACAGCAGCACCAGCAGCCAAAGCATCAGGAGTAGGCAAACCAAGTGACCCAACTGCCATAATCACAAAACCAAGAGCAGCAATAAACATACCGATACCAATTTTGCGAGGAGCTGATGGCTCTTTATCACGTTTTGCTAAAGCACCAAACACAGCCATTGAAACTGGAGTCAATGCAACCACGAAGAATGGATTGAATTGTTGGAATGTTTGTGGCAAAATATCAACATTAGCATCTCCAAGAGCAAGATATTGATATACAACACCCGTAATAGCAGCAACTGTAATCACTACAGCAATTACTTTACTTTTAGCTTTTTCCGATTGGAAAATTGCAAACAAACCATATACAGCAATCACGATAAGCACAAGATTCCAAATATTGAAACCTATACGAGAAAAACCTTCAGCAAATGGTAATGTATAGTCGCGAGCAAAGAATGTAAGAGTCAAACCATTTTGGTGGAATGCCATCCAGAAGAAGATAACCACAGCAAACACAAGCATCAATGCAGTGATACGAGCTTTAGTTTGAGCAGGAGTAAGTTCTTGAATAGCAACTTGATTACCAGAAGCAGCAGCTTGTTTAGCATTAACATCAGCATGTTTAAACCATGGACGAAAACCAAGGTAGATAGCCATTGAAAGAACAAGAGAAACACATGCCACAGCAAAACCCCAGTGATAAGCACTATAAAGTTCTGTAATATACAAATTTGCAAAAGCAGTAAGATCACCTGTAAAAGCAGCTTGTTGAGAAGCAAGTTCTGTAAGACGATCAGCAACTGTCATATCCCCAGCAAGATATTTGTGACAAAGTTCTGGAATTGCACCATCATAAGATAATTGTGCTTTTGCCATAAAATACTCAGTGATTTTAGTAGCTGCAGTTGGAGCAAACATAGAACCAATGTTGATTGCCATGTAGAACAAAGAGAAAGCAGCATCACGTTTTGATTGATACTCAGGAGCATCATAGAGGTTACCTACCATAACTTGAAGGTTACCTTTGAAAAGACCTGTACCGAGGGCAATCAAAAACAATGCACCAAACATTGCAATTTTACCATCAAGCCCATTAGATACGGGAATAGCAAGCGATAAATAACCTGCAAACATCACAATGATACCTGTAACTACCATTTTGCCATAGCCAAATTTATCAGCTAAAATTCCACCTACCAAAGGTAAGAAATAAACCAAAGCCAAAAAGATAGAAAAGATGTTAGATGTTACACCTGATGAAAATCCAAATTTAGCTTGCAAAAACAATACAAATATTGCAAGCATAGTGTAATAACCAAAGCGTTCGCCTGTATTAGCCAACGCTAAAGCATAAAGTCCTTTTGGTTGTCCTTTAAACATAATTTTTTTAATGAATGATTAGTGAATAGTTATTAATGATTAGTTAAAATTAAAAACTTAATGTAGGGACACTCGGCTCGAGTGTCCGATAATTATGAATTATGAATTGTGCATTGTGCATTGATGAATGGATTAGCATACATTTCGAGGAGTTTGTGCCAGAGATATTCTTCGTCGCGATTAGGTATGTTAATTTTTGTGAGCTGACCACGAAGATATTTTTCGGCTATAGCACGCTCGTCGGCACCATCAACATTAGCGAATTGAGTATCTCCTGTGAGTTGCTCATACGCCCAGTGGTTGATAGCATATATTTGGTATGCCGAATGAATTTGAGCATCAATAACAGCACAAACAGCAGCAGCTTGCTCCTTCTTATTTGCGCAATTTTGCGCGATTTCATCGAGTTTTGGATTGATACAAGGTGTAAATGCATAGTGTATTCTACCCTTATAACCAGTGATGCCAGTTTGCATACTAAGAAGGTCGTCATTCTTAGACTTCTTATAATCTGCATTATCGCGTTTGAGTTGGAATTCGGCAGCCTTGAGATAGTCGCAAGGGTCGAACTCATACGAAATAGCCAAAGGAGCGAGGTTTAACGACTTCAAATTCTCGATGAAATCGGCTTTTCCTGACAAAGCAAACATCTTGATGAGGCTCTCTTGAGTGCGATCGTTAGAGTCTTTAGCACGACCTTCACGTTGAGCAATCCAAGCCGAAACATTCTTCTCTGTGATAGCGTAACGAATATAACTACTAAGTTGCATAAACGACTTAGCCATGTCGCGAGGCGAGAGACCGCGTTTAACAATAAAACAGCGATTTAATCGCACCAAAGTGCGTATCCAGTCAGCCGCGAGAAGATTGTCGCCAATAGCAATTTCGCAAGTAGTGCCAGTAGTGCGCATAAGCGAAAGAGCAAGAAGCGATGGATCCATTACGATATCGCGATGATTACTAATAAACAAAGTTGGCAATGAAGAGATGTGCTCCTCACCCGATACAGTTAACGACGTAGCAGAAGTAGAAATCAAGGCTTCGAGAATTGGACGAATGACCATATTCTGAAATTCCACCAAATTAGAGAACCTACTACTTGCTTGTGCAATTTGGTCTAAATTGACCATAGGGAAGTAGGTTTTGATGAGATGCACGAAAGAAGCATCGCTTAAGAGCGATTGCAAATTTTCGGCGATTTCATCGTTGTTTACAGGACGAATGTCATCAAAATAATTCATATTTTTAGATATTTAGTAGCGAGTAACGAGTAACGAGACTTGCCATTCAAAATTTTAGATATTTAGTAGCAAGTAGCAAGACTTACCATTTTAATTCTCAATTCTCAATTCTCAATTCTCAATTCTCAATTCTCAATTCTCAACTCTCCCATCAATCATGCGGATGACGCGGTCGGAGATAGAGGCGAGTTCTTCGTCGTGTGTCACGATGAGAATTGTTTGTCCGAAAGTGTCGCGCAGGTCGAAAAAGAGACGGTGAAGTTCGGTGCGATTCTGCGAGTCGAGACTACCAGAAGGCTCATCGGCAAGGATAATTTCGGGTTTATTGATAAGCGCACGGGCTACAGCAACACGTTGTTTTTCTCCACCCGAAAGTTCCGATGGTTTGTGACTGCAACGTTCGGCAAGTCCGAGATATTCAAGCAAACGGCGCGCCTCTTTACGTGCTTCAGACATAGATACACCAGCAATCAAAGCAGGCATCATCACATTCTCTTCTGCAGTGAATTCGGGCAAAAGTTGATGAAACTGGAACACAAAACCAATGTGCTTATTGCGAAAAGCAGAGAGTTCACGTTCTTTGAGAGAGAGTACATCGGTGCCATTAAGTATCACAGAGCCAGAATTAGGTCGGTCGAGAGTACCGACAATTTGCAAAAGAGTAGTTTTGCCAGCGCCACTTGGTCCCATGATACTAACTATCTCGCGAGGTGCAATATGAAGGTCAACGCCTTTGAGCACTTCGAGAGAATCGTAAGATTTGTGTATGTTGTTTATTTTTATCATATTATAGACATGAGATACGAGACACGAGACGATTATTTATTCAACCTGCGGTTGATAGGACACGGCACGCCGTGTCCCTACTTGGTAAGTTGGCGGATGACATGTGAGGCGAGGCAACAGCCAAAAACGGCTGGCATGTAGCTGACAGTGCCTACGTTAGACTTTTTGTTTTGTTCGCCTTCGGTGATTTCGACCCTTTCGCGAGCCACAACTTCGGCTGAATAGACTACAGTAATACCCTTACGGACACCTAATTTGTGCAGACGTTTGCGCACCATACGAGCAAGTTTGCAATAGTCGGACTTAGAAATGTCGTCAATCTTGACTTGCGTAGGATCGAGTTTACCACCAGAGCCCATGCTGCTTGCAATAGGGATATTGCGCTCGACAGCTTGGTGCAATAAATAGACCTTCGGAGCAAGGGTATCAATGGCATCGATTACATAGTCGTAAGGCTCGCTTTCGAGGACTTCGATAGTGCGCTCATCACGCAAATATTCGTGAATTAATCGGAGTTTTACGTCAGGGTTTATATCAAGTAAACGTTCGGCAAGCACATCTACTTTGGCACGTCCGACGGTAGATTTTAGAGCAATGAGTTGGCGATTGCGATTGGTGTCGCTAACCACGTCGGCATCGACAAGAGTCAAATGACCAACACCGGCACGAACAAGCATCTCGGCAGCGTAGGCACCTACGCCACCAACACCAACGACTAAGATGTTGGATTTGGCGAGTTTTTCGACGGATTCATCGCCAAACATTAGGATTGTTCGTTCTTGCCAGAGATTCATTTTTTATTTTTTTATCGGACTGGTCGGACTAGTCAGACTAGTCGGACTAATTGAACTTTATTAGTATATTATTAAACCTATGATAGCTGCGGAGAGAATCATCAATATTGGACTTAGTTTGAGCCATTTAGTGGCAATAAATGCGCCAGCGAAGATGAGCCATGCTGTCCAATCGGAATAATTTGTGCCAAATGTTTCTTCGGTGATGAGAAGAAGTGCAGCAGCAGCAATTAGTCCGATGACTACGGGACGCAAGATGCGCATAATGCTATCGATATATTTATTATCCTTTTTCTTTGACATAAAGGCAATTAAAAGCATCATTATAATGAACGAAGGCAAGACAAGGGCAAATGTAGCAAGCGCTGAGCCAAAGGCGTTGCCTGTGGCAAGATAACCAGCATAGGTAGCACAGTTGATGCCGATGGGTCCAGGTGTGATTTGACTGACCGCCACCATATTAGTGAACTCAGATGCCGTAATCCACCCGTAATGCTCCACAACCTCGAACTGAATAAGAGAGAGCATTGCGGCTCCGCCTCCGAATCCGAAGAGTCCTATCTTGAAGAAAGTTATGAAGAGTTGTAAGTAAAGCATTGAAGTGAGGAATTAGGAGTGAGGAGTTTTTTTGTTTTTTCTTTTGCGATATTCAACATCTGCAGCCCCACTGATAATAGCAACGAGGATAACCCAAATTGGCGATACACCAAGGAGCCAAATGAGTAAAGCTGATAAAATTGGTATCCAAATAGTTTTAATTGTTATTTTGGCAGTTTTGGCAAGTTTAAAAACTGGCACTGCGATAAGTGCAATTACGGCAGGACGAATGGCACGAAAGGCACGAACAACGTATTCATTGTCTTGAAATTGATTAAGAAACATTGCAAAAATAAGAATTGCAATGAAAGAGGGAAGTCCGGCACCAAGAGCACTGACGATAGCACCTCGTTTGCCTGCAATTTTTTCGCCCACAAGTATAGAGATATTCATGGCAAGTATGCCCGGTGCTGTCTGCGCAAGGACAACCATATCGAGAAAATCTTCGGACGTAATCCACTGACGCTTAACGACAACCTCCGCTTCGATGACAGGCAACATGGCATAGCCTCCACCAATGGTGAAAGCTCCGATTTTCATAAACGAAGTGAAGAGTTGCCAAAGCATAATATACGCAATATAAAAAACGTACAAATATACGAAAAAGTTTTTACCTACGCAATAGGTAATTGTTTTTTGACGACACACAATGAGAGTGTGTATTTTTAAGGTTCGGTGAAGGTTGCTTGCAGGTTGCTCTATGGTATATTTAAATTTTGGAAATTTCGAGATTGAATACACAATGAGAGTGTGTGTTTTTGAGTAGAGATTTTTTATTTTTTTAGGTCTTAAAAATTTGCGTATTTCGAAAAAAATTACTACATTTGTAAGTTAAAACAGATATTTCACGTTTTTCAGTCTAAAAAACTAATTTACAGAAGATTATATGACAGAAGAAGCAAAAAACAGTGCCGCAAAAGAGTACGGCGCAAGTAGTATTCAAGTGCTTGAGGGTCTTGAAGCCGTACGTAAACGTCCGTCGATGTATATTGGCGACACTAGTTCGAAAGGTTTGCACCACTTGGTGTATGAGGTAGTTGACAACTCGATTGACGAGGCTTTGGCTGGTTATTGTACTGACATTCAAGTTAGTATCAATACAGATAATTCAATAACAGTAGCAGATAATGGTCGTGGTATTCCGGTGGATATGCACGAAAAAGAGGGACGTTCGGCTCTTGAGGTGGTTATGACGGTGTTGCACGCTGGTGGTAAGTTTGATAAAGGCTCATATAAGGTGTCAGGCGGTTTGCACGGTGTGGGTGTGAGTTGTGTGAATGCATTGTCGACTGACTTGCATGTTGAAGTGCGCCGTGGAGGCAAATTGTATGTTCAAGATTATAAACGTGGTGTGCCTCAATATAGTGTGAAAGAGGCTGGTGAGGCTACTACTACAGGTACGACTGTTACGTTCCACCCAGACCCTGAAATATTCTCAGAAACTGTATATCAATATCATATTTTGGCAGCTCGCTTGCGTGAATTGGCTTTCTTGAATGCTGGTATTCATTTGACTATCACAGACTATCGCGTAGAGAATGAGGGTGATGAGCCTAAGTCAGAGCATTTCCACTCAGAAGATGGACTTCGTGAATTTGTGAAATATATCGACTCGAGCCGTGAAGCGTTGATTCCACACGTAATCCACATTAACACAGAGAAATATGGTACACCTGTGGAGATTGCGATGATGTATAATACTTCATATTCAGAAAATCTTCACTCTTATGTGAATAACATCAATACAATCGAGGGCGGTACACACGTGTCGGGTTTCCGCCGTGCATTGACTCGTACGTTGAAAAAATATGCGGAAGACAGCAAAATGCTTGAAAAAGTGAAGGTTGAGATTTCGGGTGATGACTTCCGTGAGGGTTTGACTGCTGTGATTTCGGTGAAAGTGTCAGAGCCACAATTTGAAGGTCAGACTAAAACTAAATTGGGAAATAGCGAGGTGATGGGTATGGTTGACCAAGCTGTAGGTGAGGCATTGAGCAACTATCTTGAAGAACACCCAACAGAGGCTAAAATGATAGTTAACAAGGTGATACTTGCGGCAACGGCACGTAATGCTGCACGTAAAGCTCGCGAAATGGTGCAACGTAAATCACCACTTTCGGGCGGAGGATTGCCTGGTAAATTGGCTGACTGCTCAAGCCGCGATGCTGCACAATGTGAATTGTTCCTCGTTGAGGGTGATTCTGCAGGTGGTTCGGCTAAATCAGGTCGCGATCGTAACTTCCAAGCTATCTTGCCTTTGCGTGGTAAAATCTTGAACGTTGAAAAAGCAATGCAACATCGTGCATTTGAAAGCGAAGAAATACGTAATATCTACACTGCGTTGGGCGTTACAATTGGTACAGAAGAGGATTCAAAAGCGTTGAATATGAGCAAACTTCGTTACCACAAGGTGATTATCATGACCGATGCCGACGTGGATGGTGCGCACATTGCAACATTGATTTTGACATTCTTCTTCCGTTACATGAAAGAGATGATTGAGAATGGTTATATTTATATCGCTACTCCACCACTCTACCTCTGCAAAAAAGGTAAAGTGCAACAATATTGCTGGACAGAAGACCAACGCTTACGCTTCATTGAAGAGTATGGCGGTGGTAATGAGGGTGCTATCACACAACAACGCTATAAAGGTCTTGGTGAGATGAATGCTGAGCAATTGTGGGAAACAACAATGAATCCAGAAAATCGTACATTGCGCCAAATTACAATTGAAAATGCAGCAGAGGCAGACCAAATATTCTCGATGTTGATGGGTGATGAGGTTGGTCCTCGTCGCGAGTTTATCGAACAAAATGCAGTTTATGCTAATATTGACGCATAATAAAGTTGAAAGTTGAGAGTTGAAAGTTACCATTCGGGATTAACTATTCATTAATCAAAAAACTTTTAAATTATTAAGATTATTAACTTCTAAAACTATAGAATATATGAAATTTACGGTATCAAGTTCATTACTTCTTAGTCGCCTACAAATGGTAGGTAAAGTGATTAGTTCAAAAAACACTATGGCTATCTTGGATAATTTCTTACTCCAAGTAAATGGTAGTCAGCTTACTATCACAGCTTCAGACCTCGAAACCACGCTTACAACATCTCTTGAAATTGACAATCAAGAGGGCGATATAACAATTGCATTGCCTGCAAAACTTTTGATGGATTCGCTCAAAGAGTTCCCAGAACAACCACTTTGCTTCGATATTAACCCAGAAAACTTGGCAGTTGTATTCCGCACAGAAACAGGCAATTATAACTTTATCGGACAAAATGGCAACGAATATCCAAAAGCTCCTGCATTGAAAGAAGAGAACTTTAAATGCACTATGGATGCTACAGTTCTTGGCACAGGTGTAGGAAAAACAGCGTTTGCAGCTGCAACAGAAGACTTACGCCCTACAATGACAGGTATTTTCTTCCACTTTAGCAATAATGGCGTTACTTTTGTTGCCACTGATGCTCACAAACTTGTTCGCCTAAACAATAACACCGTTCAAACAGAGAATGAGGCGTCGTTCATTCTTCCACGTAAAGCAGCCAATATGGTTAAAAACCTTGTAGCAAGCGAAAAAGGTGAAGTAAAAGTAAGCTTTGATGATAAAAATATTATCTTTGAAATGCCTACTTATCACATGATTTGTCGCCAAATCGAAGGTCGTTTCCCTAATTACAATGGTGTTATTCCACAAAACAACCCATACGAAATCATCCTTGATCGCCACCAATTTATTAGCTCAATCAAACGTATTATTGCATTTGCTAACCAAGGTACTTATCTTGTTAAATTGAGCATTTCAACTGGCAAAATGACCCTCTCGGCTCAAGATATTGATTTTAGCATCTCTGCTCAAGAGACTATTCCTTGCCAATTCGAAGGCGAATCTATCAATATTGGCTTTAAAGCTCCGCTTTTGGTGGATATTCTCAATGGTATTTCAAGCAATGAAGTGCGCTTGCAATTGGCTGATCCATCACGTGCAGGTATCATTCTTCCACTCGAAAATGAAGAAAATGAGGATATGCTCACATTGTTGATGCCTATGCTTATTAATGAATAATCTTTATTAAATGCATAATTCATAATGCATAATTCATAATTTATGGGTTATGCATTTTTTATATAGACAGGAGATATCAGATACGAGATGCAAGATATTACACCGTACATAAAAAGATTGTTGATGAGCCATATAACAGGTTTGTCTATGACTCAATTGTTGGCTGAAAGAGATTTATGCCTTTCGGAAGAACAACAAACGTGGTATAATGAGGCTATTGCGAGACTGAAAAACAATGAACCATTACAACATGTACTAGGTTATTGCGAGTTTTATGGACGTAAGTTTAAATGCGATGGCAGAGCCCTTGTGCCTCGACCTGAGACTGAAGAACTTGTAGAGTGGATTGCGTCTAATTGGTCAACAGTCAACAGTCAACAGTCAACAGTCAAAATTCTTGATATTGGTACAGGAACAGGATGTATTGCTTTGTCGTTGGCAAAGGAGTTGCCTATGGCTAAAATTATAGCATTGGATATATCGAAAGAGGCTTTAAGTCTTGCGCGTGAAAATGCCGAAATGTTGGAGGTGAAGAATGTTGATTTTGCCGAAGGAGATATATTAAATATGGGCGATGAGCATGTGGTGGCAAGAGAAAAATATGCAGTGATTGTAAGCAATCCACCATACGTGCGTGAATGCGAAAAGGTAGAGATGGAAGCAAATGTACTTGATTATGACCCTCATACTGCGTTGTTTGTATCGGATGAAGACCCCTTAATTTTCTATCGAACTATTGCTAAATTTGCATTGACACATCTTACACCTAATGGTGCGCTCTATTTTGAAATAAATCAGTATCTTGGTAGGGAGACTTGTGATTTGTTAGTTGCAATGGGATATAGAAATGTAGAGCTGAGAGATGACATTAATGGGAATGCGAGAATGGTAAAAGCCACATTATAAATTAAAAATTGAATATGAATGATATACTATTAAATAAAGCAGCGACGTATGCTTCAAGATGTGAACATTGCGAGAGTGAAGTGAGGGAAAAACTTATGAATTGGTGTGCATCTCGCGAAGAAACAGACGAAATTATTGCATACCTTATAGAGGAGCGCTATATTGATAATCAGCGATATGCCAATAGTTATGCTAAAGATAAATTTAGGTTTAACCATTGGGGAAAATACAAGATTGGGATGATGCTCAAAAGTAAGAATATTGATAATGAGTTTATAGAAGGAGCTTTAGGTCAAATAGAAGAAGAGGAGTATTTAGAGAAATTAGAACAGATATTGCGTGATAAGTTACGCTCTCTAAAATATTCATCAGAGTATGAAAAAAAAGGCAAACTATTTAAGTTTGCCCAATCACGCGGATTTGAATCATCCGCTATTTCGAAGGTTATAGATAATCTATAACCTTTTATTTTTTCTTGGCGCGAGTGGTTTTCTTTTTGGTTGCGCCTTTAGATTTGTTGGCTTCGTCAGCAATGATTGCTTGGCATTGCTCTAGGGTGAGGTCTTCGGCGATGGTGCCTTTAGGGAGTTTATAGTTTTCACCGGCGTGGGTGATGTATGCTCCGAAGCGTCCATTGAGAACGAGAATGTCTTCAGCTTCGAATTTCTTTATTTCACGATTTTTGTCAGCTTGGCGTTTTTCTGCTATAAGTTCGATGGCACGCTCGCGAGTAACGGTCAATGGGTCTTCATCTTTTGGCACAGATACATAGTTTTTTCCATGACGGATATATGGACCGAATTTGCCAATACCAACACTTAAAGGTTCACCTTCATATTCGCCAAAATCAATAGGGAGCTTGAAAAGGTCGAGAGCTTCTTCAAGTGTGATAGATTCCATTGACTGACCTGTGCGAAGAGACGCGAAACGAGGTTTTTCTTCATCAGAAGCCGCACCAATTTGAGCAACAGGTCCGAAACGTCCAATTTTCACAAATACTGGTCGACCCGATACGGAATCAATGCCGAGTTCACGCTCACCTGCTTTCTTGCCCGTAGAGTGCATTGCCTCTTCGACATTTGGGTGGAATTGAGTATAAAACCCATCAATATTTTTAGTCCACTCGAGCTTACCTTCGGCAATTTTATCGAAATCTAACTCAACACGTGCAGTGAAGTTATAGTCCATAATGTTAGGGAAGTTTGCCAAAAGATAGTCATTGACTACTATACCTATATCGGTCGGCGAAAGTTTTCCTTTTTCGACTGATGCTTTTTCGACTTTATCTTCTTCTTTGATTTTGCCAGCTTTGAGGGTTAAGACTCTATATGGTCGTGCTTCATTTTGAATTTCGCGTTTTTCGACATACTCGCGAGCAAGAATTGTTGAAATTGTTGGTGCGTATGTAGAAGGACGTCCGATACCTAGTTCTTCAAGTTTGCGGACAAGTGACGCTTCGGTATAGCGCGCAGGGCGTTGTGTGAAACGTTCTTGAGCTTGCATTGTAAGCATAGAAAGAGTGTCGCCTTCTACAAGTTTTGGAAGCATACCCTCAGTTTCTTGAGTTGAATCGTCATCAGTAGATTCCATATAGACATTCAAGAAACCGTCGAATTTTAGAACTTCGCCTATAGCTACAAATTTTTCGTCAGAATTATCGATATTGATAACTGCTGTTGTCTTCTCAAATTCAGCATCAGCCATTTGACTAGCAATAGTACGTTTCCAGATAAGGTCATAAAGTTTACGTTCTTGGGCAGTGCCTTCAATTTCACGAACATTAAGGTAGGTTGGACGAATGGCTTCGTGAGCCTCTTGAGCGCCTTTAGATTTAGTGCTATATTGACGACGTTTGTAGTATTTATCACCTGCCATTTCGAGAATTTCTGCTTTGGCCGTATTAAGGGCTAAGTCGGAAAGATTGACCGAGTCGGTACGCATATAAGTGATTTTACCACTTTCGTATAGTGACTGTGCAACACGCATTGTCGTTGCTACTGGAAATCCGTATTTGCGAGAAGCTTCTTGTTGAAGTGTTGAAGTTGTGAATGGTGCAGCAGGTGTGCGACGAGTTGGTCGAGTTTCGATGCTTTCAATATTGTATTTTGCAGTAGCTGCTGTTTCAAGGAATGCTTTTGCTTCAATTTCGGTTGCGAAGCGGTTACGAAGTTCTGCTTTGAATTCAGCATCTTGCCCATTTTCGGTTTTAACTTTGAATGTTGCAACTACACGGAATGATGCTTCGGCACTGAATTGTTGAATTTCGCGTTCGCGCTCAACTACGAGACGAACAGTGACCGATTGCACACGACCAGCAGATAATGATGGTTTGATTTTACGCCAAAGGACAGGCGACAATTCAAAACCAACAATACGATCGAGAACACGACGTGCTTGTTGAGCATCGACAACGTTGAGGTCAATATCACGTGGATTTTCGATAGCATTAAGAATAGCATTTTTGGTAATTTCGTGGAATACAATACGATGAGTTGGTTTGTCTTTTAGTCCAAGAACTTCGTATAGGTGCCATGCAATTGCTTCTCCTTCGCGGTCTTCATCGGATGCTAACCAAACAATATCTGATTCTTCAGCCGATTTTCGTAGATCTGCTACAAGTTTCTTTTTATCGGCAGGGATTACGTAATCAGGCTTATAATTTTGAGTTACATCAATACCAAAATCTTTCTCTTTCAAATCGCGAATATGACCAAAACTAGACATAACGCGATAGTCTTTTCCCAAAAATTTCTCGATTGTCTTTGCTTTTGCAGGAGACTCAACAATTACCAAATTTTTTTGCATAAAAGTATATAGGTTGAAAATTGAAAGTTAAAAATTGAAAGATGAAAGTCAGAAATCGCTGTTTTATAGACAAATAAGTGATTCTCGAAGTAGCCTTTAAGAATAAAATCTCACGACTCAAAATTCAAATTTCACATTATATAATATAGGATTTAAAAATTTTTGCAAAGTAACAAAAAGAATTGCATACTGACAACCCTTTGAATAAAATATTTTGTTTTTTTTAGAATGTATATAAAAAACAAGTTCGAAGAGATAGATATGGGAAGAAAAATAGAAGGATAGAACGTTATTTTCAAAAGATTTACAAAAAAATACCTTATATCTCAAAAAAAAGTAGTAACTTTGCAAAAGATATTGTTTATTTGGAAATGCTATGAAAACAATAACTCTAAAAGATAAAACATTTAGAATTTCGATACCTGAAACTAAGTTATTTGAGGCTGTTGATAAAATTGCAGAAAAGATGTCAGCGGATTTAAAAGATAAGAATCCGTTGTTTTTAATTGTGTTAAATGGCGCATTTATGTTTGCGTCTGATTTATTGAAACGTGTGGAGATTCCAGCTCAGCTTTCATTTGTAAAGGTTTCATCTTATTGTGGGACTTGTAGTACAGGTAATGTTACTGAACTTATTGGCCTAAATGACGATGTTAAAGGTCGTACAGTTGTAATTATTGAAGATATTGTTGATTCGGGTCGCACGATGTATGGTATGGTTGAAAAATTGAAATCGCTTGGTGCTGAGGATTTACGTATTGCTACGTTATTCTTTAAACCTGAAGCATTGCAATACGACCTAACCATTGATTATGTTGCAATGAATATACCTAATGACTTCATTGTAGGATATGGTCTTGATTATGATGGTTATGGACGTAATCTTCGTGATATTTACACTTTAATTAATTCATAATTTTTGTAATAAATTAAATCTATATATACTATGCTTAATATTGTAATATCAGGAGCTCCTGGCTCGGGGAAAGGTACTCAAAGTGCTATTATTGTTGACAATTACGGGCTTACACACATATCAACAGGTGATATGCTCCGTGAGGAGATTAAAAATGGTACTGAAAATGGGAAAAAAGCTGAAGTATTGATTAATGATGGTAAGCTTGTGCCTGATGAGATGATTATCGCTATGCTCCATGATCAAGTGCAAAAACATATTGCCGCTGGAGATACTAAAGGATTCATTTTCGACGGTTTTCCTCGTACTGCAGCTCAAGCTGTGGCGCTAGACAATATGCTTCATGAACTTGAAACAGAAGTTAGTTGCATGCTCCACATGCAAGTAGAACACGAGTTATTGATTGAGCGTTTGCTCAATCGCGGTAAGACTTCAGGCCGTGCAGATGATAATCTTGAAACTATCCAAAAACGCCTTGATGTTTATAACTCTCAAACTTTGCCTGTTATAGAACATTACAAAGCGTCAGGGCGCTATAAAGCAGCTTGCAATAACTCATCGGTTGATGCATGTTTTGCTCAAGTGCAAGAAATTATTGATAATTTATAATATAGATATGAGATTTTAGACTCAAGATTCAAGACTTGTTTTGGGTATTGTTTTTTGTTTAATTTTTCAAATCTAACATCTAAGATCTAAGATATGTCAAATTCCAATTTTGTTGACTACGTAAAGATATTTTGCCGTTCGGGTAAGGGTGGTGGTGGATCAACTCACTTTCATCGTGAAAAATATATACCAAAGGGAGGCCCTGATGGTGGTGATGGCGGTCGCGGTGGTCATATTATCCTACGCGGAAATAAGGACTATTGGACTTTGCTCCACTTGAAATTTGCTCGCCATATTTTTGCAGGCGACGGCGGACATGGAAGTGGCAGTCGCAGTTTTGGAGCTGACGGAGAAGATAAATATATTGATGTTCCTTGTGGTACTGTAGCATACGATGCTGATACAGGCGAATACCTATGCGATATCACGGAAGATAAACAAGAGGTTATCCTCCTCAAAGGTGGCCGTGGAGGACTTGGAAACTGGCATTTTCGTACTGCAACAAATCAAACTCCTCGCTATGCTCAGCCAGGAGAACCTCGCGTAGAACGTAGTGTAATTCTTGAACTTAAAGTGTTAGGCGATGTCGGTTTAGTTGGTTTCCCTAATGCTGGTAAATCGACATTGTTGAGTGTTGTATCGGCAGCTAAGCCTGAAATTGCTAACTATCCATTTACTACGCTTGTGCCTAACCTCGGCATTGTTTCTTATCGTGGTGGTAAGTCGTTCTGTATGGCTGATATACCTGGTATTATTGAGGGTGCAAGCCAAGGTAAAGGACTAGGTTTGCGTTTCTTGCGCCACATCGAACGTAATGCTATTCTGCTGTTTATGATTCCTGCCGATAGTGATGACATCAATAAGGAATATAATATTTTGCTCAACGAATTGAAGGAATATAATCCTGAACTCGTTGATAAACAACGTATTCTTGCAATTACTAAGAGTGATATGCTTGATGAAGAGTTGATGCAAGCAATGGAGGCTGAATTACCAACAGATATACCTCATATATTCATTTCGGCTGTGGCTGGATACAATATCACGGAATTGAAGGACTTACTTTGGGCAGAAATCAATAAAGAGGAAAATCGCGTGCAAACGTTCACTCATCGTAACCTTGACGTTCAACGCCCAGCTTCTCAAAATGCAGAAGAGGAAGATTGGGATGAGGAATTGGAAGATTATGATGACGAAGATGTTGAATGGGATGAAGATTGGGACGATGATAATGATAATGCTGGCGGATATATGGTCGATGATATTGAATATGTTTAATTAATGCATAATTCATAATTTTATTTGCAAAAAATAAAAAAAATATAGAATTTTCAAGATTAAAATTTACATTTTACTATAATATTCAAACAAAAAGTCGCAATTTCATTATAAGAATTGCGACTTTTTATATTATAACACACAATTATAATTGATTTAACACCACTCCTTAATGTGTAATCCGATTTTTTTACTATTTATACGTGATTTTTTCGCATTTTTATTTGGCGTATAAATTATTTTATTTATCTTTGTTGCGTAATAAAAAATACTTTTATGAACAATAGTTTTTGAGTTTTCATAATAAGAGATTGATTTTAGATAATAGATTTTGTTTGTAGTTATGGATTTTTGCAAGTCGCTGTGAAGCGCTGACCAAAAATCCATATCTTTTTTTATCTCAACCAACCTAATTTTTCAATTTCTGACTCAAAATTTGGGGTAAATATTCCTTTGCCTATATTTTTTCTAATTTCATCCAAAGTCCAAAAACGCCCCTCTTCTACCTCTGAGGGATCAGGCTGAAATACACCATCATAAGTGCAACGATAGATATATACTAATTCAGCTTCGACAGATGAACGAAATTGATATTGCATAATAAATTCGGGCGTAAAGTCAACAACTCCTAACTCCTCACGAGTTTCTCGCAATAAAGCTTCTTCTATCTGCTCGCCATAATCAACATGGCCACCTACGGCAGTATCCCACTTGCCAGGTTGAATTTTTTTTGACATTACTCGTTTTTGGAGATATAAGTCGCCTGCAGAGTTGAATATGTGGAGATGAACTACGGGGTGCAACAAAAATGTTTGAGCATGGCACTCGGTGCGTGAGGCTGAGCCTATTACATCACCTTCGGGGTTGACTATTGGGAATATTTCGTCGTGCATAGAGTTATTAATTTTATTGTTGAATACACACTGAGAGTGTGTGTCTGTTTTCTACGGTACAGGTTGCTTGCACCTTGCTTGAGGGTAAGGCGAAATTTGGGGTTTGAATACACATTGAGAGTGTGTATTTTTTAGAGATAAAAAGACAGGAGAACATGATTGCTTTGCGGTTGATGTTTTCCTGTCTTTTTATTATTTTTATATAAAAAAGGGGTTATTTTGAGGCGTCGAGACCGAAACGGCTCCAGCGTATTTTGCCGTTGAACCATTCTACATCGCGGTCTAAAGATAGCCAAACGAACATAGGACGTCCGACAATGTGATCTTCAGGCACAAATCCCCACATGCGCGAGTCGGCAGAGTTATGGCGATTATCGCCCATCATCCAGTAGTAGTCCATTTTGAATACATACTCGGTGGCAGGTTCGCCGTTGAGGTATGCCACACCATCGCGATATTCGAGCGTGTTGCGCTCGTAGTTGACGATACAAGGGCGATAGCGCAAGATATTGTCTTCGGTGAGTTGGATTGTGTCGCCTTTGGCGGGTATCCAAAGTGGACCATAATTATCTCTATTCCACTTATATGTATATGATAGAGGGTATATTGGAGTATGCATTTCGGGCAAAATCTTCTCTACTGATACTTGAACCACCATAGGCATAACTTTCACTTTGTCTAATACCTCTTCAGTCATAGCCATTACATAAATAGGGCCCCATGCACCATTGTTTTTAGGTTCCATACCTATACGTGTCAAATATGGAGCATAATCAGCACCATTCAATACCGATGTCTCTGTAACACTAACACCTAACTTATGCAAAGCTTCTGCCGAGAATGTAGCACCATTAGTTTGCACAAAATAGTTATGTTGTACACCTTTAGGATTTTCAAACACCTCGCCATCAACATATAATACATTATCTTTCAACTCGATAGTTTGACCAGGGAGACCTACACAACGTTTTACATAATTCTCACGACGGTCAACTGGACGTACCACCAATTCGCCTAATTGAGCTTCTTGTTGACGTACTTTTTTCGCACCTACAGTCATACGCTCCACAAAATTGTCGTATGGTATCACACTATCATACTTAAACGTACGAAATGCTATCGTACTTTGCGCTGCTTGAAAACACAATGTATAATAATCAGGATTAGCACACAATTGAGGCACAGTATCACCAGCAGGGAAATTAAATACTACGATATCACCCAACTCTACTTTGTCCCAACCTTTCAAACGACGATATTCCCATTGTGGTTTTTCGATATACGACTTACCCCCCCAAGGGAAAGTATGTTGCACAAGCGGGAATGACAATGGTGTGTTAGGAATACGAGGACCATAGCTACACTTGCTAACCGCGAGAAAATCACCCACTTTCAATGTTTGTTCCAACGACGACGATGGAATTTGATAGTTTTGGAAAAGGTAGAGATTGATGAAATACACTGCTACCAAAGCAAACACTATAGCATCAATCCACGAACAGATAGTATATATCGTTTTGTTAGTATTCTCATATTTTTTCCACCAAGTCCAAGGAATGAATTTGGTTATAAAAATATCAAAAATAAATGGATACAACAACATCCACCAAAAATTGCCCACCCAAGCAATAAACAGCACATAGATTAGCGACCATATCGCCAATTTAATCCACGATGAAATCGGTTTTTTTAAACGAGAATTATTCATAATTTTATTATTATTTCATTAAGTCAGTCATTGAATAAAAACCTGCAGGTTTGCCAACAAGGAATTCAGCCGCTACCACTGCGCCAAGGGCAAAGCCTTCGCGCGATTTTGCCTCGTGTGTGATAGTAATGCTATCCACCTCCGAGTCGTATTTTATAATATGAGTACCAGGCACTTTGCCTTCGCGCAAAGCCTCAATTAAGAGTTGAGAGTTGAGAGTTGAGAGCTGAGAATTGTGCAACACCCACTCCGATTTTCTATCCAAATTCTCCAAGATGCCTTCAGCAAGCGTGATCGCCGTACCACTTGGAGCATCTTTTTTCTCAGTGTGATGAATTTCGGTCATCGCCACATCATAATTGGCATAACGATTCATCATCTGAGCCAAACGTCTATTCAATTCAAAAAAAAGATTGACCCCCAACGAAAAATTAGAGGCCCAAAACAAAGTGTAACCCTTTTCTGCTATCTCTTGTTTCAACTCAGGCAACACCGCATTCCACCCCGTAGTACCCGACACCACAGGCACATCTACTGCCCAAGCCTTACGATAGTTTTCGACAGCCTTCGTTGGAACAGTAAACTCAATAGCTACATCCGCCGAAGCAAATGCCTCAGATTCAAATTCTTCTTGATTATCAACATCAACTTTCGACACTATTTCATGTCCTCTCTCAAGGGCAATACGCTCAATAATATGCCCCATCTTACCATACCCTATTAATGCTATTTTCATATTTTAGTTTTCTCTTATATAATCCAACGCCTCAAAAATCTCTTCTTTTGTAACAATCTGATTTATACGCACATCTCCAACACCAGCAAGCAACGTAAAATTTATCACACCACCACTATTTTTCTTGTCGTGCATCATTAATTCATACAATCTATCATACTGCTTACACATATAAGGGAATGCCCCATAATACTCCTTTGCGAAAGCCAATATCTGCGACAATATCCTCCTATCGAATTTCAACTTCACAAACGACAAATACAACTCCGCCACCATACCCCACATCACCGCAAACCCATGCAACATCGGACTACCCACCTCATACGACAACGCCTCAAACGCATGACCTACCGTATGACCAAAATTCAAAGCCTTACGTTGTCCCTTTTCATTTGGATCAAGCTCAACAACCGACTCCTTTATATCTAAATTTTGCTTCAACAATAGCGACAATCGTTTCACATCAAAGTCATCCAAATCATAACTCAATGTCTGATCCAACAAAATAGAATCCGCTATCAACGCATGCTTCACCATCTCGGCATACCCCGACAATCGATTCCTAAAATCAAGCGTCTCAAAAAAACGCGTGTCAATCAACACCCTTTCCGCCTTAGCAAACACTCCAATCTCATTCTTCAACCCTCTAAAATTCACCCCCGTCTTGCCACCAGTAGCCGCATCAACCACACCGAGCAACGTAGTAGGAACATTCACAAAACGCATACCACGCTTAAATGTTGCCGCCACAAATCCCCCCAAATCCGTAACAACTCCCCCCCCTACATTCACCAACAACGACGACCGAGTTGCTCCATTATCAACCAACACACTCCAAACCTTCACCCCCGTATCCAATGTCTTCACATCATCTCCCACATCAATTTTTATAACATACGGACCAAACGCCGACCAATCAATCCTCGAAAAACAATGTTCAGCCGTATTCTCATCAACCAAAACAAACACCCTATCGACAGCTAAAGATTTAACCACAGCCGCCAACTCCACCTCAACTCTATCCGTTACAACAAAATTACCCATTCCCTATTCCTTATTCTCTATTATCATTTACTCATCTCCAACATCCTATGAATAGGACGCACAGCACGCTCACGTATATCCTCATCCACCTCAATAGCAGGCACCTCATCACGCAAACAAAGATACAATTTCTCAAGAGTATTCATTCTCATATAATCACACTCATTCATCGAACAAGCACGACCCGCTGGAGGCACAGGAATAAACTCCTTATCCGAACAACGCTTTTGCATCTCATGCAAAATACCCGACTCGGTGCAAACCAAGAATTGAGTAAACTCGCCATCCACAGCATAATTAAGCAATGCTTGAGTTGAACCCACCACATCTGCCAAGTCAGCAATCTCTTTTTTACATTCAGGGTGTACCAACACCTTAGCCTCAGGATATTGCGCTTTAAGTTCAATCAACTTTTCAAGAGAGAACTGCTCATGCACATGACACGCACCATTCCACAACAACATATTTCTGCCCGTAACAGCATTAATATAACCACCAAGATTACGATCAGGACCAAAAATCAACTTAGCATCCTTAGGAAACTGATCCACAATCTTACGCGCATTCGTAGATGTCACCACCACATCCGTATGAGCCTTCACCGCAGCCGTAGTATTCACATACGAAATCACCGTATAATCAGGATGCTCAGCCACAAACTTACCAAACTCATCAGCATTACAACTATCTGCCAACGAACATCCAGCAGCCAAATCCGGAACAAGAACTTTTTTCTGAGGCGAAAGAATCTTAGCAGTCTCGCCCATAAAGTGCACACCGCAGACAACCAAAATATCAGCATCCGACTTCTCAGCCCATTGCGCCAACGCAAGACTATCCCCAACAACATCAGCCACATCCTGAATTTCACCAACTTGATAATAATGCGCCAAAATCACAGCATTTTTCTCTTTACGCAAACGATTAATTTCCGCAATCAATTGTTCCTTTTCCATAGTATTCCAATTTAAAAAATTATAACCAAAAAATACAATAAGCCCCCTACAAAACCATCAAAACATATAACATGCAAAGTTACTATTTTATTTTGATATAACAAAAAAAAATCAACAAACCATACACAAAACACAAACACCCACCACACCCAAAAAACAAATTTGCCAAAACAAAAAAAAATTCGTAACTTTGCACTCCATAATAATTAACTACACACTAAAATAAAATGGCATTACAATGTGGTATCGTAGGGTTGCCAAACATCGGTAAATCAACCCTTTTCAACTGTCTTTCAAACGCAAAAGCCCAATCGGCTAACTTCCCATTCTGTACAATCGAACCTAACGTAGGCGTAATCACCGTACCTGACGAACGCCTCAACAAACTCGCTGAACTTGTTAATCCTCAACGCATAGTACCTACTACTGTCGAAATCGTCGACATCGCTGGTCTCGTAAAAGGTGCTTCTAAAGGCGAAGGTCTCGGCAATAAATTCCTTGCGAATATCCGCGAAACAGATGCTATTCTACACGTACTTCGCTGTTTTGACGATCCTAACGTCGTGCACGTTGACGGCTCGGTTGACCCTATACGCGACAAAGAAATCATCGATGCTGAGCTCCAACTCAAAGACCTCGAAACTGTAGATTCTCGCATCCAAAAAGTACAAAAACAAGCACAAACCGGAGGCGACAAACAAGCTAAACAAATCTACGAAGTACTCGTAAAATATAAAGCTGCCCTCGAACAAGGTCTCTCGGCTCGTACTGTAACTTTCGACAATAAAGATGACGAAAAAATCGCTCGCGAACTCTTCCTTCTCACTGCAAAACCTGTCCTTTACGTATGTAATGTTGACGAAAGCAGTGCTGCAACTGGCAACGAATATGTGGAACGCGTACGCGAAGTAGCAAAACAAGAAGGTGCCGAAGTGCTCGTTATTGCAGCCAAAATCGAAAGCGAAATCGCCGAATTCGAAACATACGAAGAACGCCAAATGTTCCTCGCCGAAATCGGACTCGAAGAATCAGGCGTAGCCCGCCTCATCAAATCGGCTTACGCACTTCTTCGCCTCAAAACATACTTCACTGCGGGCGTTCAAGAGGTTCGCGCTTGGACTTTTCACGATGGATGGAAAGCTCCACAATGTGCTGGCGTAATCCACACTGATTTCGAAAAAGGCTTCATCCGCGCCGAAGTAATCAAATACGAAGACTTCCTCTCTTACGGCTCAGAAGCAGCAGTGAAAGAAGCTGGCAAAATGGGTGTCGAAGGTAAAGAATACATCGTTCAAGATGGCGACATCATGCACTTCCGCTTCAACGTATAAAACAACTATAAACACTATATCACAAAAAATCCCCTGATACACATCAATATCAGGGGATTTTTTTATTAAACAAAACCTTATTTTTTAGAGCATGTCGAAGAACATGGTTTTTGGCAACTTGTAGATCTTTCGCCTCCTCGATGACAAGCAGATCTATCTCCTCTTGGAGCTTGACGCATTTCACAATCCATTCTTTTTACTTTCATTATTTCAAGATATTGAATATAACGATCATCACCCAAAATCTTACGTAACTCTGCATTACACTCATTGCGACACTCTTCTTTAGTCATCGGATTAGCAGTCACTTTTCTCTTATCACATTTAGTATAATGCGATTTATAGAATGACAACAATTGTTCACGTTCTGCGCTAGTCAAATCCTTAATAATACGAGACAATCTATCTACTTGCATCATTGCACGTGTTTCTGGCGAATATACACAACTACGCTTAACACACTCTTTTTGACATTGACCTACTTGTTGTGAAGTACATGTTTTTTGTTGTGGACATTGAGCCATCAAACCCATTGTCATCATTACTGCCATTACGGCTACTAAAATCTTCTTCATAATAATCGATTTAATTTAATTAATACTCAATTTATGAAATAGCAAAATCCGCGGTATCTTTGCTATTTTCTACCTTTTTGACCCGCAGATTTTGCAAAAGTTTAATTAACCACAAATTTTCCAATATAAACGTCTCCTGTTCCACTCACAATTCTAACCAAATAAACCCCTTGAACATTCAATCTATCTAATGCTATTGGATATTCTGTTGGATAAACACTTAACACAACATTGCCTTGAGCCCCTATCACCTCTAACATCAATCCTCTCATCTCCTCAACAGTCCATGATTTATTCACGTATGTTATTTCTCCAATTTTTATCGGATTTGGCGCAATAACTAATGGCAATGCATAAACATTATCAAAACCTGTCTCATATTCGAGCGTGAGATTGACAATTGAGTCGCACGATGTGCCTTGTGTCATAAATGTTTCTGTATAGAAACCAGACTTAGTCAATGTGCGCTCGCCAAATTCGAAGAATGAACCCTCTTCGATAGTAACGACTGTATCTACTACAACCGTTGGCACAAATTCAACAAACACTTCCACAATCGAATCGCAGCCTTCAATAGTAGATGTGGCACGCGACAAGAGAGTATCAGCTTTTATGCCAAACACATTAAATCCATATCCCACATACTCATATCCCTCACAAACATAATCGTCAAATCGGCTACGAGATGGCTCTGTGACACTCAAATGCAAGGTGATAATAGAATCGCAACCCAAAATATTTACCAACGAATCAACATAAACACCAGCCTCACTACGCTCCTCTCCACCAAAATAGTAGGTCGAACCTTGACATATTGTTGCCTCTAAGTCTGTTTTTTCAGGTATTACCCACAAATCCATCACCTCGACAGAGTCGCAACCATATTGATTACGATAAAGTTTTTCGTATCTGCCAGCTTTGGTCAACGTCATGCCTTCCCACTCAAGAATAGTACCTTCACAAATAGTATCGCCATGTTCAAAATATTTAGGATGCACCACAAGATTTAATGTTCGGAACTCGCAATACGAAACTGTATCCACATAAATACCTGTAGCTGTAATCTCTTTACCCGCAAATTCATATACCTCTCCTTCACAAATTGTGTCGTTGATGATTTCGCGCTTAGCTTGAACCACAAGATAGAGTCGCACAATCGAATCGCAACCACAAGACGAAATTTGTGGCTCACTCAAATATGTGCCCGACTCAGTGATATTATAGCCGGCAAATGCACCTTTGTTATATACATCACCAGGACAAATAGTATCGTTGAGATAGAATGTACCAGAAGGATCAACAGTGAGATTCAAGACTTTCATCGTATCACACTCGCCTGGCACTTGCGATTCGATGAGTTGCTCGATACGATTCAATCCAAATTTCAACTTCTCTGTATCTATATCAAATCCATGACCTCTATAACGATTGCCCCAACATACATGGTCATTGTAAACTACCTCATTTGCACTATGACAAACTATTTTAATGTCGTCAACCTTGATAGATTCAGAATAGCTATTGTCGCGCAACGAACGAGCCTTAAATTCTATCATGATGGTTTTGCCTGCGTATGCCGACAAGTCATATTCAACATCAGTCCATATGTTGTTTTTAACTGCATACAATACTGTATCAGAGAATGTGGCACCAGCATCGTCACTAATTAGTACTGCAAGGTATTCATCATCACGAATAGTTGTTTCGTATCTAAACGTCAATTTATATACGTCGCTATCGACAAACAACAACGGAGTGTGCAACACGGCATAACCATGAGCCAAAGAGGTGTTGAGCATAGCTGTGCGGTTGCCATTGAAGTCCTCTTTGACAGCCCAATCACGTACCGCCTCATCTAAAGTTGATGCGAGAGTCCAACACTCTGGGATATTGTCACCAGACTCTTCGAAGTTTTCGCGGAATGGTAGATTCACCACATCGCAATGCGTACGGAATGACAAGGTTGTCCAACTTGAACTATCGCCCGCTTGAGTCAACAATCCACGTACACGTGCATCGTATTGTGTAGAATTTTTCAAACCTACGAACGACACACTTTCTACACCAACTATTGTATCGCGCACAACACTGCCATTAATCAACAACTGAACCCCATAACTATCTGCCAAACCATCGCCAGTCCAGCTCAAATCTGCAGTCGTAGAAGAGAGATAATCAACTGCAAAATTTTCGGGTTTTGCCAACAATACCTCTTTCACTTCAAACTCGTCGATAGTCAAAAGATATGTTGTAGAGTTGTTACACCACCATGGAGTAAATATCCAAACGCCTAATTCATAAACTCCTGTCTCGGTTGGAGTAAATGTAGCATCGTAATATTCATATGCTTGAGTGACTTGGTGATAATCTAACGTATCAAACTCACCACCACGACGACGGGCAACAAAACCAACTCGCGAATCTTCTAACAACTCGCGTTGACGTGATTTCACACTCAATTCATAACGTTTGCCTGCAACCAAATGGAATGGACGAGTCAAAGCAACATTTACGTCGTTTGTAGCTTTCAACACAATTGTTTCCAATGACGACAACATACTAATCTGACCTGCTGCCCTACCTCCCTTAGTGACTATCCAGCAAGGATCTAAATCAGAATATTCGAAATTGTCTATATAAGGTTGTGTTTTGGTTACGGTTATTATATCATCACAATAGGTTGTTAATTCGGTCATTTGCCACAAAGAAAAGTCTTCGTCTGAACATTTAACTCTCACAAACACATATTGTTTAGCATTAGGTTTCAAGTCCTCCAAATATATCATGTCGCCCGATGCAACATTCGAGATAAATGCCTCTTCAGGATTATAAGTCAAACTAACTCGATATTCAACAACCGACAAATTCTCAGCTGTAAGTTTAATCGTTGCCGTAACATCTTGCACATCGACTACCTCTATAGATTCTACTGCTTTACAGTTATTTTTCCGTACAATGATATTATCTATCGAAATAGGTGGTGTGCCATTGAGATATTGGTCGTTGTGCCATGTAACTACAAAGTTGTAATTCATAGGTTCTTCTATGACAAATGTTTCAGTTTGATTATGCCAAATCGCTGTGTCGGAACACAATCCTTTTCCGCCATCAACAGCTATGAAATCATCACGCAATGTTTCATACGGATAATGGGTATCTGCTACCAATCCTGAAGTTGTTGGTGCCAAAAATACTCTCGCATAGTCGTTCCTAACTTCTCCTTTTACCTTCCAATCATAATTAACCACATATTCACCAGGTTCTGCAAAGGTCAATGACACGTATGCCATAATGTTTCGTTGGTAATCAACATATCTATATGCCGAATCGCCATTAGAAACATACAATGCCTTGTCGCCTATATTCACAGCATTCAAATCACTATTGATAACGAACTTATTCGAACCTATGCCTTGCTCGAAAGTCCAACGCAAATTATCATCGTCGTTTTCAAAACCAGTTTCGTAAGGCACTGAATATTGATACTTGGTAGTAGTAAACTTCAACTCACGGGTTGGCGCCTCTGACTCTTCGCCGCATATAGATTTCAACAATAAACTGTATTGTGTGCTATTCATCAAACCTTCCAATCTCAATCTATTTTCATCTATAACTCCCTCTCTAATAGTCGTATTGTCAGCAGTTGTCAATCGATAGTCTGTTGTTTTTGATTTGTTGACAAATTCCACTTCGGCATATGTGTCTCCCAAAACTACAAGACGGATACTATCAACCACATCACAATCTAACTTCTTAACCTCAATGTTGTCAATAGCCAAAGGTTTAGGGCCTGTGTAGTATGTACCATCCACCTCGTTTTGCCACATGACTACTAATTTATAAATTGTTGTATCTTCAACAACCAAAACACCACCCTGACGACTCCATTCTAAACTACCATATAGTGGGCCTTCATCAAGAGCAACAGCAGCATTCATCGCTAATTGAGTATTATTGGTCGTCTGCAAATAAACACGCCCGTAGTCTTCATTCTCTTTACCCTCACATTTCCAATCATAATCAATATAGTATGAACCCGGTTCGAATCTTATCAATCTATAAGCATAGATATATTGTGTGTCGTAAGAGTAATTGGCATTCTTGACATAATTATAACTTACAGCATACGAATCTTGCATGCTATGAACATACAATGCCGAATCACCACTGCTCACGGCTTCGTCTGTAGGGCCAACGATAAAGGCATTATTGCCTCGATTGACAATAGTCCAACCTTTATTATCTTCTCCAACCTCAAAACCTGTAGAATATGGAGCCTCAACAGCTCTTTTCTCAGTCTTGAATGTTATACTTCTCCATTGCGATGTGTCGCCCTCTTCGCACACAACTCGCAATCGGAACTCATATTCTGTTTCTGGATCCAAACCATTGATTGTGAGTTGAGAGTTGAGAGTTGAGAGTTGAGAGTTGAACTCTTCTGATTTCGCACTAATCATTTCCCACTCTACAATCATAGTCTCCTCATTCTTAACTCCAACAACAACACTTCGGTCATCGACAGCTACAATATGCAACGAATCAACTGGCAAACATGTTGCCTCACGTATCACAATGTCATCGATTGCAAATGGAGGTGTAGCACCACCCGTATTGTTGTTGTGCCAAGAAACCACCAAGTTATAGAATTGTGATTCAGCGACACTAAATTCAATTACCTCATGCACCCAATCTGCCGATTCGTTCAAATGAATGCCTCCATCTATTGCAATACATCCATCAGGAACATAGGCTTGTGTAGCAATATACTCGCCGGCGCGTATATCTCTCACCACTGGTACTAAATACAAACGACCATAGTCGCGTGTATCTTCACCTGCACACTTCCAACTGAATTCACTCAAATATTCGCCAGCTTCAAGGTAAATTGGTCGATAAGCATGAACATCAGAAGGTTGATTAAAATAATAGAAATAATCCGTGCCATCGTGCGACACATACAACGACTTATTGCCACTCAACACAGCCTCTGCGTCGCCACCAATAACCAATTTATTCATCTGTTCTCCATTCACTAAAGTCCAACTTTCATTCTCTTCGTCATTTTCAAATCCAACTACGTATGGTAATGTTGGAGCAGTTGGTATAGTTCGGAATACAAAATCTACCCAATCTGAATATATTGTGCCGCTGCACATAGTTCTCACACTCAACACATAATTAGTCCCTGCGGTCAAACCTGATAATTCAACACGCATAGCATCCACTGTGCCTGTCATGACTACATCTTGACTACGCGCTAATTTTAGCGAATACTCTGCCGATTCAATACCTTCAAGGTGACTCCATGCCACTACAGCAGAAGTATTAGTGATATTTAGCAAATCGAATTGCTCTGGTTCGAAACATGATGCTCCTGCTTCAACCTTAATATTGTCAAGACCGCAATAAGCATAATAGGTTGGACCCGAAGCCCACTCTTCTCTGAAATTGCACCATTTGAATACAATCCATCCGTTGTCATATTCAGTTCCAATATTTTCAAATGTTTGATATGTTGTAACATATTCATTGCTTGTGCCGTATGCCATCACTTGTTTGAATGACAATATATCCGATATATCACTCATTACGCCTAATATCAAATCAGCAGTCACACCATCATGCTCTTCACTATAGTAGTCAAATACCAACTTCAAATCGCTAATAGGCTCATCAAAACGAGGCAATACTACATACAATTCTTTGTATTGACCCAACGACATCAACATACCCTTATTGCCTTTACTTGCATAACGACCATTAGCCAACGAGATATTAGTCTGTCCCTCTTCGCCAATTGTCATAAAGCAACCTTCTGATATATGGCTGTAATCTTCGAATGTCTCAATCCAAGGAGTCTCTAAACCATCCTTACAATTGGTTCTGAAACTTAATGGTCCTACCCAATCACTCTTATTTGTGGCACTACAAATATTGCGTACATAAACATCATAATAGGTTCTAGGTGCTAAGTTCTGAATTGTTAAGGTTTCGTTTATGAATTCATTATTCATCACCTCCTCTCCATTGGTTAACACTTTATATTCAAATTTATCTGCCCCACGACCATCAAATTCAATTGTAACAGAGGTATCGGTCAACTTCACAATTTCCATCTCTTTGGCTGGTTCTACACAACCTGGTATTGCCTCTACAAGTATATTATCAATACCACAACTTCTATTGTCTATTGGACCAGAACCATATTTCAATGCTATTCGCGCATTAGCCAACTCAGCAGGCAATGAATCGAAATAGTAATAAACTCTTGTGCTATCAGCACTCATTGGACACACTTTCAACGTGTCAAATGTTGCGATATCATCCACATCACGTATTACACCAAGCACCAAATCTGTATTCCAACGCACATCAGCTGTCTCATTTCTATAATCAAACGATATACGTAATTGGTTAGTTGGCAACTCAAACTCTGGCATTATTACACACAAAGGCTCTGTGGCCGACATTATCAATTCCAACGACTGCTTGCCGCCCATCACAAATAATGCTCTATCCAACTCAACCGCAGGCCACTCTGCTTTTTTATTAATATAACTGAAACACAAATCGCTCACATACTCTGCTCCCTCCATTGTTTCACTATAAGGCAATGGCATAATCTCAGCACACAATGTTCTCATTCCGCCCATATATGACGTTATGCTTGTCTCGATGTCGGAACATAATGCTGTAACATAGAAGTCGTAATATGTCGATGGATGCAAACCTCCGATAGTAACAAACGTACTATTGACGACTGTGTCTATCGAATGTTGACCCATACCAACAATACGCCACTGTGTTTCAGCTCCATTTGCGAGCCATGAAATATCACAAGATGTTGTAGTTATGTTTGTTATAACTGGCTCTGTTGGATTAGGACAATCTACGGCCTCTTCTATTCTCAAATCATCGAAATAAAAATCAACATCGTTAGGTACAACTATAGCCACATATTTTGCATTTCTATACGGTTCAAACTCTGGTTTCGCTAACAAAGAGAAGAAACTGAAGAACTCTGTCCAAGTCGTACGATTATGAACAGTGAATGTCGAAACTGTTTCAAATGTCTCTATATCATTAGGGTCAATCATTACACCTATAGCAAAAGAGACATTTTTACCTACGGCATACACCTGACCTGTCAACATATAATCGACCAACGACTCTACATTGAGCATTGGTGTGATAAGTGTCACTCCATTAGCTTTGTAACTATAATTACCTGCATAAGCCTCGTTTGTAACAATATCGCCCGAACCATTTGTTATCACCGACCAACAACCAAACACTTCTCTGTTTTCAAATGGTTCATATAAAGGCACATCTACAGCCAAACATCTTGTCTCAAACGAGTCTAATCGCATCCAATCACTCTCATATTCACCACATACACCGCACACAGAGTAGTAATATTTTGTGTCAGGCTGCAAATTCGAAACATTGTATTGTGTTCCTTCTACTTTCACCACATCATCATATACATTGCCTTGTTCACTTATAGGATTAAATCGTCTGTCTGATACAGCAATTCTGATACTATCCGACAATGAAACTACATTCAAAGCAACCGAATTTTGAGTAGTACGCGAAACCGACATCAACGATGGCATCACACAATTGCTAATTCTTAATCGTATATCATCCAAAGCTCCTTTTTCATAATAGTCGTTCACTTGCAAATGTATTCCGACAAAATATTTTCCACTCTCTTCGACCATGAACGTACCCACTACCGAAGTCCAATCTCCATCTACCACATAATCTTCGAGAATATATGTCGTCATGCTCTCCGACGAAGGACGACTGCCGTATGCCAACGACACTTTAGTCTGAATATTAGTCTTTACATCACCATGACGCGCCATTAACGACAATTCATAGTTCTCGCCTGCCAACAACTCAACATAAGCAAACAACCAGTTGTCGCTATTATATTCTGGAGTCAATGCAAAACGATTACCTGTTTTTGGTTGAATAGTGTACATCACTGCCTCGCCATACACATCGGTTTCGTTATATCCCCCCATTACCTTCAATTCACGACTTGCCATCGTGCCACGTTCTTCTATATAACAACGGCTAAGACCTGCACCCGAAGCATACTCCTCAAATCCTTCGAACCACTCGTTTTCCGATGTAACAGCTATAGGCGAACACAAGGTAGTTACTTCAACCAACTCTTCGCTCCATGCTCCATATTTGTCGCCACACACACGGCGAGCATACAATCTATATGTTGTCGAAGGTGCCAATCCTGTAACAACTATAACACTATCACTACCATCTACAATAATACCATCATCCGCAACAAAATCGCCCACACCACAACTCACTTGCCAATTACCTCCATTGCCTAATTCGCTAGCTGTTACACCTATTTGTGTATCTAATACGTCGGAAACAACAAATTTTCCAATCTCATCACACTCTGGTATTTCCGAAATCTCAACATCATCAATAAATGATGCAGTATACCCCTCACTCACACCCTCAAACATAATATATTGCAATCCAGCGTCAGGAATATCAACTTTATACTTATAAAATCCTGCCTCATAAACTTCAGGATACATCAACATATTGCTCTTAATATATATCAATTCGCGTGCTCCTTCAGTCGATGGTTTGTCATTTATCAAGACTCTAATTCCCTCTGCCTGCTTTATTGTATAGCCCGAATTTCTATACTGCCAGAAGGTCAATCGATATCCGCCATCACCAAAATCCATCTGTGGCATAACCAACAAGTGTTTATGACCTTCGCTGAAATTATACAATTGCGCTGAAGCCAAACCACGATGTATGAAACCTGTCAAATTCGTATTTCTACCCCACCCTTGTTTGGTCGAATCCACTACATCTGGCGACGCTATTTGCCATTGCTCCCAACATTTTGGTGGAAACAACCCATCTTCAAATCCCTCTACAAATGGAAAATCTACAAATGCCTCACAATCTGTCATGAAAGCAAAATTGAAAGAAACTGATTCTCCCTTATCTTCTCCGCCACAATATGCCATCACTTCGCCATTCACAACGTAGTTTGTTCCCGACTCCAAACCTTCAAATACCCATTGTGGGGTACCCCAAATGGTGTCATGATAATTCTTTACTATCGCCGATTGTGCATCTGCCATTCGACATTCTGCATTAACTATCCATGCTGTCTCATATGCTGCCTTTTGCCATTCTACGACACCTCCTGTTGTTGTTTCACCAAACCACTTCACATCACTTACTTTTCTACATGTCGGTGCCAAATATACTTCAAAGTCATCAATAAAAAATTGCGAAACCTGATTAGACACCATCTCTAATACAATGTAAGTCACGCCACCAAGTGGAATATTATATTCATATTTATACCATCCTGAAGCCGCAACAGCTGGTGCTTCATTAATACCATTGTGTATAATTCCCAACTTAATACCACCTACCGTATCTGGACGATTATTAGCCCACACTTGTAGCACATCACTACCATTCTGACTCAAACGTTTTACCCAAAAACTCATATCATACATCCCTGCACGTTCAATATCAAGAGCTTGAGTCACTACTATCGTACGAATTCCTTTATATGCCTTACGTCCCCACAACGCAGCTGTTCCCGAATAAACATTCGATGATGTCGTATTAGTACTCCATCCTTCATCACCTCTATTCAATGATCCTGTATTATCAACCCCTACCGTCTGTTTCACTATCCAACATTCTGGCACACTACCCATGACAAACGACTCTAAAAACAGAGCTGTTTCTCGTGGCAAACAGACAGTTTCTACATCAATCCACTCAGTCCATTCTCCATTGTTACTTCCACATACACTTCTAACTCTAACCTCATATTTTGTAGATGGAGTCAATCCTTTTATAACATACATATCATCAACCTCCAACACCTGCCCATTAGTTACATTTGTCTCACCTTTAACTCTTATCTCATATTCATATCTTTCAGCTTCAACATATTCATTCCAATCTATCTTGACACTCTCTGCAGTAGATGTAACAAACTTCAAATCATATAAATACATACATTGCGGCAAGGCAGCCACTTGCATATCGTCAATATACATCGTTGCCACAATCCCCGCAGGCAAACTCAATGCCAACGACACATTATCTCCATCACCATAAGCATCTGACAACAAAGTCGGACGACGATAGTCGTACCACTCATTATCTACAACAACAGAATCCTCCCACAAAATTTCAAACGTCTCAGCTTGTGTTGGATCGCTCATTACACCCAACATAAATTTAGTCCCTTTCGCCCCATAAATTTTCATCTTAACATCCAAATTATTAGCAGAATGTAATATACGTGGCGAAACAACCATTGCTCCATTACTTGTATTAGCAGTCAATCTCAACTGACTACCACCCAAATCACTACACACTGCTGCATTTTCAGCACTAAAACATTCGGGCATTGCACCATTTTGAACACCATCAAAGGCCTCCATCATAGGTATCTCTACGCCACTACATATAGTGCGAAATTCCAAAACCTCCGACTCATCCGACCATCCTTTACCCACACCACAATAAGAAAGTAAAACAACTTCATATTCTGTATTTGGTGTTAAATCTTCCAATTCATAAATCAAATCTTCTGCTTCAAAATCAATAGTATCAGTGTCATTAGCTACAACATCTGTCACCAACAATCTATAATTCAAAGGGTCGCCACCAATCCCCGACAAATTCCATGTCAACACAGCGCTATTATCCATTGCGCTCAATCGAGTCAACTCCTTAGGTATCGCACATAGCGGAATGTCTTCTACCGCCACATCATCAAGATATACAAAGGCATCCCCCGAACCAGCATTACTTGTTGCCTCAAACACAACCACAACATTCTCTTGACCTGTATATGCTGCCAATGAATATTCTTTTTCAACCCATTCATTCGAACGCAAATTCTTCTCGACTACATTAGTATATGTCGCTCCGCCATCTATCGACAAATAAACAGAAAAATCACCTGCATCAACATTTTTGAACTTAAACCTCAACATCGATTCGCGATTCAAAGACATTACAGGTGTTTTCAATGCCGAACGTTCACCCAATTTTGTTGTATAACTATTAAAACGCACACATTTACCCTCACCCTTATATCCAGGTGCATAGTACTGCCAGTTATACATCGCATTACTCAATGTATTATCACTATTATCCCAACCCGCTGGAATCCCTAATGTGACATTATCAAAATCCTCATTCAGCAAATCCAACTCTTGAGCCGATACAAACAACGATACAAAACATAAAATAACGAACAAGTAAAACCTTTTCATAATCATATAATTAAAAATAATTTATCACAAAAAAATAACACAATACGATGCAAAGATACAAAAAAAATCATAAAAAACAATATTTTTGTTTATTTTAATATATTTTTAACTATTGCTGTCCGCTAAAAAATAAATTAATTGTCTAAAAGGATAATAGGTAAAGGAAATTTACTGGACAGTAATATTTTACTATACACTAAAAAAATCCGTTTTTACAATTATGCAAAAACGGATTTTTCATTATTTATTATTGAACCACAACGATTCGACCCAGATGGATAGCACCTGTACCATCTATCACCCTAACAAGATAAACTCCTGTTGTTGGCAATCCTTCTACCTCTATAGGATAAGTGGTTGGAGTATGTCGCAATACTACTTTACCCGTAGCGTCAACAACCTCTAACATCAAGCCCCGTTGCTCTTCAGCTGTCCACTCACGATTAATATATGTAGTCGAACCACCCAATATAGGGTTTGGCGCTATAACTAAAGACAACACATAAATATCATCGATACCAGTGCCAACTTCAAGCGTGAGATTAACAATCGAGTCACAACCTGCTGCAGATGTAAACACTTCACGATATTTACCTGCTTTAGTCAATGATTTTTCGCCAAACTCATAGAACTCGCCTTCTGCGATATAAACAATTGTATCAATTTCTATTGTTTCTACATAATCGACATAAATATGTACGACCGAATCACACTTATCAGGATAAGAGAATCTTTGAATCAACATCGTATCTTGATATATTGCCAATTTATTATAGCCATAACCAGTATATAGTTCACCTTCACAAATATAGTCGTTCTCAATTGTTGGCTCTGGTTCTACTACTGCAAGATGGAGATGTACTGTCGAGTCGCAACGCAATACGTTTTGGAACACACGTGTAAAATCACCTGCATCTGTCAATATTGTATCAAGGAATTGATAAGTAGATCCAAGACAAATTGTATCGTAAACTTCAACTTCAGCAGGAAGAACTGTTAATTCCATCACCTCTACCGAATCACATCCTCTGTTAGTTGAATACACTCGCTCGTAACGACCTGATGTAGTCAAAACAGTATCGAGCCACTCTACTTTATCACCTTCGCACACTAAACGTGTTTCAACAAAATATTTAGGTATTACACTCATAGTGAGTGTGATGATTGAGTCACAACCTCGACTATTAACCAATGTATCAGTATAAATACCAGCTTCAGTGATAGCTTCATTACCCAACATATAGACGTCCCCTTCGCAAATAGTATCTGAAATTGCGTATGCAGTTGGCAATACTGTCAATTTAAGACGAACTATACTATCGCAACCACAAGCCGATGTGAGGCGAGCTTCATAATAACCTTCGACTACAAGGTTTTTATTCTCGAAAGGAGCTTTATTATACACCTCGCCTTCACAAATAGTGTCATTATACTGATATGTACCAGATGAATTCATTGTCAAATGCAAAGTTTTCAATGTATCGCACTCACCTACACCACTTGCTTCACACAACATAGTCAATCTGTTTTCTCCTACTTTCAATTTCGAAGAATTAACTTCAAAACCATAACGTGAATAAGTAACGGTTCCTTGTAGCGGTTCACAGATAACATCTTCGTAAACTACATTATCAACGTAGCAAATCACTCTGACATCATCGACATAAACATGTGCCGAAGAAGCTTTTGATGCTGTTGAATAGAAGCCAATTTTTATCTCTTTGCCGTTATAGTCTGACAAATCATAACGAGCCAACTCCCAATTATTATCTGTACCACCAAAACTATCTAACGTATCAGTTGCAGTAGCTGTAATGACAACTACTTTCAACTGCTCTGTTGGCGAACTATTAGCATAACGGAACGATAGACTATAATTGCCATCTAACATAATTGATGGTGTTTCCAAAGTTGCATAGCCATTGGTTGATGCACACGACATTCTAACGCAATTGCCATATTCTGAGCTAATATAACTATAATCATCAATCTTGAATACTGCCCAATTATAGATATTCTCTACTAATGATGTATGTGTTGTATTATCCCAGCACAAAGGTATTTTAGTCAACTCTTCGCCTTCGAAATCTTCGATAAATGGTGGATAAACCACACCACACATTGTATTGAATACTAATTCAGCCCAATCTGATACAACTCCGTCTTTTATTGCTCTAACTCGTGCTTTATATGATGTTGATGCATGCAACCCAGTGATTGAAGCTTTTGTGTCGCTCACTTGGATGGTGTTCACCACCACATTACCTTGCATAATTTCTACATCATAAAGATCTCCATTGCCCAACCAACAGAGTTCTACACTCGACTCTGTAACTGCATCAACTAATAAATTAACTGGAGTACCCACTGCTAATGCCTCTACACTGAAGTCATCAATCATCACATTCCATGAAGATGATGACACCTCTCCTTCAATACCTAATTGATATACTCCACTCTCTTCAACAAAGAGTTCTGCTGCAATTTTTTGATAACCAATATTGCCAACCTCTTCGCGAACTAATATTTCCACCTCACGTTGTGCATTGACAGTTGAAACTAAACTTACGTATGCCGACGTTCTATCACTTTGACGAGCATAAACTGAAACTTTATAATATTTACCACCTTCAAGAGCAAAGTCGCGCATAACACGGTTTTTGTTAAATCCGCCACGACTTGACAAACTCATGAATTTACTACCTGAATTTGCTGACGCTACTACGCTTGCATCTACGTTGTTAATCAACCAACGATTAGAACCAGACTCATGATCCTCGGTCCAACAATTACTAAATACATCATTGTCAGAATATGTTTCAAAATCTTCTACAAACAAACCTCCTTCATTGATCACAACGGCTTCGCATGTTGTAGTAAATGTAAGTGTTGACCATGGCGATTCCACATCTCCATCACACACTGGACGCACTTTCAACTGGTACTCTGTGTTCGCAACCAAACCACCTAAACTAATACTATCGCCTGAAACGATACCACTCTCAGTGCCTAATTCCCATTCAACTTCACCAGAACCTGAATTAACGAAATCAACAATTACCGAATCGGTAGCTACATAACGTAAACTCAAATTGCTCACAACACCACATTCGAATCGTTCAATTCGTATATTATCAATTGACAATGGAGGATTGCTGGCTCCGCTAACGTCATTAGACCATTGCACTACCAAATTATAATTGGTAGGCTCATCGATAGAAACAATAGTTGACTCACTAGTCCAAGCTGGCGAACCTTCCAATTTATCATTTTCGTGCAATCTGATATATGTCTCAAGGTTCAACTCATCAGCACCTATTTTATTGCCAGCTGTAACATAAATGTCCATCGGAGCTAAGAATACTCGTCCAAAATCTCTATTCTCTTCGCCATTAGATTTCCAATCATAAGAGATGATATAATCACCTGCTTCGAACAAGAATGTACGATATGCATAGATGTTTGAACTTCCATAGTCATAATAGCCATAAACCCCTGTTGCATCAGCTACATACAATGCTTTTTCGCCTGTTTTAACTGAATTGTTGCTATTGCCTGCTATGACAAATTTTAGTTGTTCATTCTTAAGTATCCATTCGCTATTCTCTTCATCTTCTTCAAATCCACATATATATGGCAACTCTGGCACATCTTTCATTGTGATAAACTCTTTTTCAACCCAATCGGTAGCTGTTTGATCTTCACCACAAATCGTACGCATACGCAAAACATATTTAGTGCTACGAGCCAAATCTTTCAATACTAATTGCTCTGTCAGTGTATCAACATCAAACTTATTGATACCAAGCTCTGAACTCAATTCACATTCATACTTAACAGCTGCTGGTGCATGATTCCATACTGCTACGGCAAAGGTATCTCCCAACATTTGTATTTTCAAATCAGTAGGAGCGAAACATTCAGGAGCTTTTGAAACTACAATATTGTCAATATATACACTGCTCGTCTTTGTTGTTCCCTTGAATACGATATACTTGCCCTCTACTTTATAACTTGAAAAATCAATTTGCACTTGTCGCAATAATGAAGAAGCATACAATTCTTTAACTTCAACAAATGTTGATTCGTCACTCAAATCACTTTGCAAACCTATTTTGTAGTATGTACCTCCCGACGGGTTGCATGAATTGAATAATATCTGCAATCTTTCGCCTGGCAAGTTAAATTCTGGCAATGCTAATGCCACATCTTTGTAGAGATGCAATACCTGCTTATCTCCTTCTCCATTACCTGCACGACTCAATTTTGGATACTCTACACCTAACTCTACCACCGAATTCAATCGTGTATAGCATGATGGGAATGCCATAGGATGATTACCATATGAATTGAACGACTCACTATACATCGTTACATCATCGATTGTATAAACATCGCATCGTGTACCAAACAACATAGGTTGAACCCACTCGCCTGTATCAGTGCCACACACACTGCGTGCATATACTATATAGTTAGCCCCCTTAGTCAAATCTGTCAACTCTATTGTATCAAGAACACTAACAATACGTGACATCGAATCAAGATCTTGCGTTGCCAAACCATACGCTAATTGCACTGCGTCTGACTGATATTTCACTGCAACAACCGCCGATGTTTCGTCGGTCGAAATCAACTCTATAGCACGAACATCTGGACATCCTTGAACCTCTTCTATCTTAATATTATCTATACATGCATCACCATTATCATACAATGTAGGTCCAACTTTTATTGCAATACGTGCATTTGCAAACTCTGATTCCAAAACATTGAATGGAATTCTAACTGTCTCAAACACCTCTTTGTCATTGACATCTTTACGAGGAACGAACGATGGCAATGTAACAACCTCAACAAAAGATGCTGGATTTGTAGCATCAGTCATCACTCCTACTACAATGTCTGGAGCATAATATGATGTCTGTTTCGACATATAATCCATTGTCAACTGCAACGATGTAGTTGGAATCTCGAACTGAGGCATAATGACAAACATTGGATAATCCTTAGATGGGAACATCTGTAGCGACTGCTCGCCATCTGAATAGGTTGACCAACTGAGTCCACAACTTGGACGCCATTGTTCTGCTGGTTTTTCTGAGAATATTGTATAACAACCCTCATTCACATTGCTAATTTCTTCAAAACTATCATAATATGGTATTGAGTTAATATCCGCACACAATGTTTTAAACTCAATTTCTCGCCATGAACTTTGCTTGTCGCCACAATTAGTACGAACCTTAAGCGCATAGTTAGTGAATCCTTTAAGATTATTAATAGTGAATGGATTTTCTGTTACATCAACAATCTCTTCTTCTACAAATCCTTCTTTATTCTTCTCTACTACAACATATTGCCAAGCTGTTGCTCCTGTTGTATCATTTACTTCTATCGTTACTGAATTACCTCCAATTCCTCTCAAATTCAATGATACTGGACGCATACAGCTCTCTAATTTCTCTAACTCAAAACGATTAATAACAACATACGATGTCTCAATGCCCGATGCTGTTGCCTCTATCGATATACGCACAATATTACCTACATAAGCACTCAAGTCAAATGTCAATTTTGTGTAATTTGGCAACTCTTTATACCCTTTGCCCAAGACTATTGGATATGTCTCTCCTCCATCTATCGACAATTTTATCGTAACTGTGTCGGCATAACTATTTGCCAAATTAATTGTCATAACTGCTCCTTCTGTATCACGTAAATCGAATTTTGGAGTCAATATTGTAGCTTTTTCGCCCTCTTTGTTTTTCTCATTTGTTGGGAAATAGATACGATTATCTCGCTCTACAAACCAACCTCCATTATCCAAATTCTCCCAACACAATGGTATCTCACCATAAGAATAGCCAGTAAAGTCTTCTAAGTAAGGTAATGCCCACACGCCACACTCGGTAGTAACTGTTCCAACATTAGCTGCTTCGCTCAATTCCGACTCTGAACATACCGATTGAATTGTGAAGTCATAAGCTGTTGAGTGCAATAAATTCTCAACTGTCGCTGGATTTGTATTTACTATTGTATCAACCGAAACATGCTCACCACGTTTGCCTACGATACGCCAACTGCTCTCTTCCCCTTTCGATGTCCAACCTATTGTACAACTATTCTCTGTTACTTCCAAGATTGTTGTTTCTACTGGTTGCTTGCATGTTGGTGCCAATTTTATCTCTACATCATCAAGGCAGAACGAAACATCATCTTGTGGCAAATAAATCACAACATGTTTTGCATCCTTAACATGTTCATAATCCGATGTATGCAAATCATTGAAATAAAAACTGAATTTTTCCCACTTCATAGCTTTTTGCACATGATATGTTCCTATAGGCTCAAATCCAGAAGAAATATCATCAATTGATGTTGTTACACCTATCGAAATATCCTGATCTGCAGCTGAAGCATAAATCCAACCTTCTATCATATAATCAGCCAATGACTCTACCGCTAACTCTGGAGTTACAACAATTGCTTTCGACAAACTCAATGAGTAGTTGCCATCATGCTTTGGATATGTGATTTGATTAACATTTTGATACTCTCCCAAGAATATCCAACAATTAATATCATATTCAAATCCATCTGTCATTGGTAATGATTGTGCCGAACATCTTGTACGGAATGTTCTCACTTCGCTCCATGAGCTCTCTTCATCTTCACTACACAACGATTTTATTGCATAATAATACTCTTTGTTAGAATCTAAATTCTCTAAATCAGTATATTCTGCAGTAATCTCACCATAGAATACATTACCCATCACGCCTTCTGGTGTAAATGAGAAATCATTAACACTCAACAACCACTTGCCTGCATTCATATCTGTTACTTTAATCGCAGCCGAATTGCTGGTCAAATTGGCTACTCCCGTTGTAGGAGGCACACAACTTACCTCTTCTATCTTTATATCATCTATACCTATATTAGCCCCTGCATATACTTTTATACCAAAATAATAAATTCCATCTTCTGGCACTTGGAAATAACCTAAATGCTTAGTCCACTCTTCTTGTATTATCTCTTCAAACAACACAGGTTGCAAACTATCTACCACTGGTATTTTAGTATAAGCCAACGATATATGACTTGACGAACTACCACCTTGTATTGCATAAGCCGAGAATTCATAATAAACACCAGCTTTCAACTTCAATGGTCGATACATCACTGCCGATACACCCGAACTCATCCAAGCATACAACTGACCTGAATTTGCCACCATCGATTGATGTGTTGCATCGCGTTTTTCTGTTCTGAAATAACCACCTCCATCTTCACGCAAATAGCAACCTGCCAATTGCTGTGCCTCTTGGAACTCCTCAAAGCCTTCCTCTAATGGAGTTGTTTTTGTTACCTCAAATGGTGTACAATGTGTCTTGATAGTTATTTTTTTAGATGACCAAGCACCCTTCACATTACCACACACCATACGAACATAAACATCATATTCTGTATCAGTCGATAAACCCGTAACGTCTATAACAGCACTCTCCGATGATATTACCTTACCTGCATCTGGAGCAATTCCAACACCAGTAAAACTTACTTCACACGCAGTCACTCCCTCATCAAGAATCTCTACCTGTGCTGTATATGATGTTACATGATTAATTTTGAAGTCATTGATATTATCACATGCTGGCTTTTCCGACACTATCACCTTGTCAATATAATCATGTGCCGAAGTAAACTCTACAGACGTCTGTACAAACAACAAATATTTATTACCAACAGCATCAAAATCTGCTTTATATTGATAATAGCCTTTTTTAGTCTCAGCAGGTGTCTCGGTATATGATGTTGGAATATACAACAACTCCTCTGCTCCAACTGTATCTGGCGTGTCATTCAACATAACCTTAATACCTCCATCTCCAAAGTTTCGCATCATCATAAACGAAATACGATACTCTTTGTTTTCAGTAAATTTGAACTGAGGTGTCACCAATGCTTGACCATTACCTGGAGCCTCCAACTGCACACCTGCACCTTCATACATATATTCGGTACGTTCATGTCTTTCTATACTACCTTCTGGAGATGTAGTACTCCAACATACAGGAGGGAAAGTTGTACCTTCAAAGTTCTCTTCGTATGGCAAAGTTGATACAACATCACACTCTGTCATAAATCTATAATCAAACTCTACCCAAACCGAAGTGTCGCCCACTCCACAATAACTTGCCACTTTACCCGCAATACGATATTCTGTAGAGTGTGTCAATCCCGACAATTTAAACTCTGGAGCACCCGACACTGTCTCTTTGCCCGACTTGATTGTTGCAAAATTATCAGGATTTGTCAATCTATAACTTACAACCCAAGAATTTTCATCTTTTCCTTTTGCCCATTTCAAACCAAATTCTGTTTGCGTTGGAGCAATCATCTCTATATCTTTAATTTTACGACATGTTGGAGCATCATACACTCTAATATCATCTACATACAAATCATACCCTTTTGGCTGAGATTCTGCTTCAATCATAAAATAAACCTCTCCGCTCAATGGAATATTGTAATCGTATTGATACCAACCTGGTGCCTCTACTTGTGGAGCATGAAACATCGATACATTGATTTCATCCAATACTGTTGCTCCCAATGTGTCTGGTCTATTATTAACTAAGACTCTGAATTTCTCTGGATATACAACTCCATCAACCATCACCTCTTTGTCGTGTCTAAATACCCAGAATGAAACATCGTACGAACCTGCAACTTCCATTTGCATCGCTTGTGTGATAATTGCTGTACGTGTTCCGCCTTTTGTGGCTCTAAATCTCAATACTTTTTGTCCATCTTTTGCTCTATTTTCATAAGAAGCTCCACTATACAAAGACGAAAATGCTGTTGTATAAATATCCACTCCTTGATCGCCATAATCATCTCCCTCTCCATATCCCTTTACAAATTGCTTAACTTGCCAACAATCTGGAATCAAGCTGTTTGCCGCCTCGAAACTTTCAGCAAATACATTCGATGCCATAACGTCGCATGCTGTCGTGAATTCCACAGGCAAACTCCATTCTCCTCCCTCCGTTCCAGCACATTTCGAACGCACTCTAACACTATATCTTGTATTTCCTTCTAATCCTGAAATTGAAACTAATGGTGAAGTTGCCGAAAATTCTTCGCTCTTTATAACTACACTGTCTTTTGTAATTTCATATTCATATCTTCCTGCGTTACCAAATTCTGTCCAATGTAAAGTTACTGATTGTGCCAAAATATTTCTTACTTTAATATCTTCCAAACGTGGACACGCTGGACGCTCTCTCACCATAAAATTGTCAATATACAATCTGTCACTTCCATCAACACCTGCTGGCAATGATATAAACAATGCTAAATCCTCTTGATCTCCATAATATGTAACATCCGTACAGAAACGCACTTCATGCCAACCGCTATGAGTGTCAATAGTATCTTCCCAAATAACTTCAAAAGCATCTGCCGACAATGGATCGACTGTCAAACCTACACTAAATGGCAATCCATAATCACCATAAACCATAAAAGATACCTCTAAATCATTTGCTGCATGAGCAAATTGACTTGACACTATATATGCTGTTTTTGAAGCATTACCTTTCATTAACAAAGAGTAACCCACATTATCATATTTAAAAGATGATGTTACCTCTACCCCAAGCATATTGTCAGGATTCACTAACCAACACATTGGAATAACCTTCGCCTCTGCATCAAAATTCTCACTATAAGGCAATGCTATTGGATCACACAATGTTGCAAAAACAAACTCTTCTGTATATTTTGACAAACCTTGACTCACCTCTTCACAATCAGAACGCATTACCACAATGTAATTTTTACTACTTTCCAACCCTTCTATTGTGAAGAAATATGATCCATCATTCTCAAATCTATAATCATCATAATCACCAACTACTGCACCTGCTTCATCTTTTACTGTAATTCTAAAATGGTCAGGTGTCGAACCTCCATCCGAATTTACTGCCCAAATAATTGATGCACTATTTTGCGACACCGATACCATCTCTATATCCATCGGATAAGCACAAATCGACACATCTTCTATCGATACTTTATCAAAATAAGCATAACCTCCTGCCGTAGTAGCCTTTCCATAAAATGCTATCTTTATCGTTTTACCAGTATAATTTTTCAACGAGTATGTTTTCAACGCCCATGCAGAAGATACCAAATTCGCTTCTAATAAGTTACGAGTTTCTGTACCATCACCATTCAATACATCAACATACACCGAGAATTCGGCTGTTTCGTTTTTGAAATAGAAATTCAAATCTTTATCCGATGACAATGTTATCTCTGGTGTACGCAATACACTAAACGTACCTCCAGGATTTGCATCAAATCTCATACACATAGCATCAAACGAAGCCTCTTTTTGGCCACGCCACGCGTATGATCCAGAAGCCTGCCCCTCTGTTATACTCCAATCACTTGGTATCGCTCGAGCTTTAACATCATTGAAATCTTCATAAAAATTAGATTGAGCATTCAGTTCAAATGCTAAACTCAATAACAATGTAATAATAAGAAAGAAATAAGATTTTGTTTTCATAAATATTTTTTTAAGATTAATATTCTAAATATAAACAATAGTCAGATAGGTCTGACAAGTCCGACCTATCTGACTATTATATTTCTTATTCACTAAGAATAGTAAATTCTACCCTTCGGTTTTCTGCACGACCTTCAGCAGTTTTGTTCGATTCGATTGGTTCTTTCGAGCCTCGACCATTCCATTCCATTCTCGATGGGTCTATGCCACGTTTAACCATTTCATCATATACTGCCTTAGCACGTCCTTCTGACAATTTTTTGTTGTAACGCTCTGAACCTACGTTATCGGTGTGACCCGTAATTCTAATTCTCATATTAGGATTTTGCGCCAACAACTGATACAATTCTTCAAGCGATGGTGCCGATACATTACGTATAGTCGTTTTGTCTGTATCGAACAACAAGTTACGCAAGATTACAACTGTGTTTTCCTTAATTGGTTGCAAGTCAACATACAATGTGTCACTTATCACATTAAACAATGTATCATTGAAATCAATATATCCTGGACGAGAAACAAAGAGTCCATACATTCCATTATCTATTTGCTCTTCAACAAAACCTGTCTCTTTATCTGTCATACCAGCAAAGATTGTATCTGTTGTTTCTCCCAAATTATAAACTTTAACCACAGCATCCAATGGCTCTTGAGTTTCATAATCACTAACAAACAAATAGAAGTATGTAGGATCTGGAATATAAGAAATCTCACGCAACTGAGGACGACGCATTTTTCTTTTTGGTTGTGGTTTCGGTGCTTTGTCTATACCAAACAATACTGTAAATTTAGCACCTATCACAAAAGAATTAACTGCCTTCGACGCTGCCATATTAGTATTAAACACACTGCGTGGAGTCATATTCTTAATGTCTCCTATCGGCATTTCTATCTTTTCTCCTACAGATGTCATATTTGCCGAATTCAACAAAATATCTGTTGTGGTATTCTTGTTTATGTTCAACAAACCATAATCTGCAAAAAGTCCTACTCTATACGATATATCACGACGCGACACTCCTTCTCCCATCTCTCTTGCTTTTGCTGGTATCCACTCGTCTATACAAAGACCCAACTCTGCAGATGCTATAACATCCAATCCCAAACTCATTTTCCCTTTATGCTTTAATGAAAATGTTTCCAAATCATGAGTTGGCATATTCTCTAAGTTGTCAATCAATTCTCTATCTTCCATGAATGTTGTTACATTACTCTTCATCGAGTAATTATTCATCATTCCAATACCTGCTTTAGCACCTAAAAGGAAATAAATAGAGTTAAATTCTCCTCCAAACATAACTGGTATATTCAAGGCAAATCTATTTTGTTGTTCCTTATAATCTGTCAAATCCATATTGAAAAACATCTTATGATTTGTCATATTACCATCAGAATACAAATAATCGCCTTGATAATTCATAGGATCAAACAATGTTGATGAGTTTAAATACATAAACTCCAACCCTGCACGGAAATTAAAATTTGATTTATGTTTCATAAAATAACCAAATCCAACCATTCCCGCACCTCCTCCAGGAACCGATGTGCCTTCGATTTTGTGCATCAATGATGAATAACCCGCTCCACCATAAACATCAATAAATGATTTCATTGTCTTCGGAGCTTCTGTTGGTTTTTTACGTTTACGCTTTTGCGCTTCTACATCAGAAAACGGTATTAACAACAATACTGCTAATAACAAAAATCCAATTTTTCTAAGACTTCTCATAATAATTTATTTTTACTTTTTATTTTTTTATCTAACTACAATTTTTTCTACATCAACACCGCCATCTTCCCTTTCTATAACCATTATATACAATCCCGATTGACTTGGTGTTTGAATATAATTCATACCTTCATTCAAATCAAACTTCATATAAATCAATCCCGACAAACTATATATATATCCTCGCGCTGTTTCTGGCGAATCTACCTCTATACGCTCATTCGTAAATACCAATACTCCTGTATTTTCCAACTCCTCTTCTGCAAAATGTTCTGGAACTAATCCACAAGTCATTATTGCTACTCCATCGTCTTCGCGTGTCAACAAAACTTGGTATTCTCCTTCAAAATCCAAATCCAACCCCGTATAATATTGCGATGTTGTGAATCCTTCTAATGGCGTTCCATTCAAAAACCATTGATAAGCAACAAATTCATAACCTCCATTATACTCGCTATTCTTAATAGCCAACACATCATTCCATCTTTGTGCTATAATATCACTCGGATACAACACTTCTAATGTCAATGTAGTATCTAAATTGCCACAATCACTATTATAGAACGTAAAATCAACATCATACCTATCTGGCTTTATACCTTCAGGCAAAACAATGTGTATCGAAGAAACGACACTATCTAAAACCTCAATATCTTCAAACCCAGCATTCTTTGCCTTATCGGAATATTCAACATTATAACCTGTCAATTTACCACTACTTACTGTATAATCTAACTCAACCATATCATCATCTGCACATATTGTTGGTACATCGAATTTCAAAACCAAAGACTCCAAAACTTCTAAATTCAACACATAATACAACGAATCACAACCTAATGAACTTGGAACTCCTTTTTCATAAACTCCTGTTTTTGTCAACTTTTCCGACTCTGTGCCAACAACCCATTCAAATGGCAATTCTGCCGTACAAACCATAGTATCAACTACTATTGTATCTGCCAACAATGTCTCCAAAGTCAATTGCAATATCGAATCACAACCACACCACACTGAGGTCAATGTATCTACATAAACACCTGCTTCGCTATACATCTTGCCATTAAATTCCACTTCTCCTCCAGCGCAAATATAGTGATGCTCTACACCTATAGTTTCACCAATTGCAGGGGCTTTTATTTCTATCTCTTTAATATCTTCACACGCATTAAACATACCTCTAACCACAAGAGCAAACGTGTCTCCCTCATTTGGAGCTACTATACGCATTTTTGGATCTGTCGATACTGTCAATCCATTTTCAAACAGAGTTCCCTTCTGACTCTTTATCTCCAAATAATACTCTTTAATTGATGCTACAGTTGGCTCTACATCTAATGTATCTGTCACATTACCCTCTTTGTCCATCTTCAAATCCACCATCTTACTATTATCAATCAACTCTATGTAGTTCACACAATCTTGTGGCTTATGAATATAATCAACACCTACTTTTGGAACACGTGGCCACACGTTGGCATTCAATGTAAAATAACAACCCTCATCCTCTGGATAAATCAAATCTACAGAATATGAGTTTATATCATTCTCTGGTACAACAAAAAATCTTTCTGTGCTAACAGGTGTTTTATTTTCATCGCCTTGCACATACCACAAGTAATTAAAACCTGATGGAACAAACAATGTGTCTGCTTTTTCTGTACAACTCATACCCTCAATTTCACCCTCTGTACAATCCAAAACAAAATATCCGTATGCAAAGTGATAATTGGCAACACATGCTGTCAATGTTATACGTATTTTCACTGTAGAACCCATATGCTCCGCCAAGTTAATACCCAATGTCGTCCAATCCAACCATTTCACAGGGCAGTCATGCGAAATAACTTCTCCCTCTTTTGGTTGATATGTTTTCCATCCACGAGTATTGCCTTCCGACACGTCACGAGCATTAAAATCTGCCGACGCACACGCCAACACACGCTCACGACCTACTGCCGTATTCACAATCTCTACTTTTATACTTGTTTGTTCATTTGCTGCATGATGCGATGCATATTGCAATACTGCTGCATATTTCAACAGCAACACCGATTTATCTTCTGGTATTGTATAGGTATATTCAATAACACCCGATGGCGACCCCTGACCTGTTATCGGTGAGTCTCCATGTGGTCCCTCTGTCCAGTTACCTAAACGCACCGATGCCATCTCGCCCTCTGGTACGGTCTTCAATTGATAACCGGTCAAACGGTCATACTCATCTTGCATATAATGCACGGTGTGAATACTATGACGACTCTCATAGCCATAGTCTATAGCACGATTTTGTTCTTTCGGAACATCAAATGGACCAAAAAAACATTTAGTCGCACTATTTGTGAAATCCATATAATTCAAACAATGCTTCGCATCTTCATAAACTATATAGTTCGCCTTCTCAACCCACATACTTGTGTCGTTCGCACACAAAGATCTAATCCTGAAATTATATACTCCCTCTGGTATTGTTGAATATGGAATCAAATACTCGGTAGTTGTTATTCCTTTTATTGTTACTACTGCTGTATCTGTCAACGAACTAACCCTATTATACATCAACTCATATTCCGTAGCCTTTCCTGTCCACGACAATTTTACACCACTTACCTCTTTATCTATAAGTATATTAGTAGGTTTTGTTGCACATGCCGTTGGAGATTTTGCTCTATCAAATTGTATATTGTCTATACAAGGTCCTGGATTATAAATATTCTTATCTCCATCTTCCTTAAACAAAAACACTAAATAATAATATCCATCTTCTGATGCTGTAACTTGCCCCTCTACCTGAGTCCACAAAGATGTCTTAAACACTTCCTCGCCATTTGAACTTACAAACTTATTATCTAATGCATATTGAGGAAATGTTCCCATTGATGTGGTTGTAGGTTTCGCACCACGCAAAAAAGCCACTCGCATCACATCCGACTCTTCATGGTCTTCGCCTTGCAAACGATATTCAAACATCAAATCATACTTGCCTTTTTCCAAGTAAAAAGATTTATATGCAATCACCACACTACCCGATGCTATAAACGAATAGCCTGCCGTTTTTGCAGAGTCTGTCGATACATACATCGCATGACTTCCCATACGATGCACAGCAGTACCCACTGCAAAACTGTGTCCAACTTTTGCCCGTTTCTCAAACTTCCAACCGTATGTGCCTACTGTATCTTCTGGATTTTCAAAACCACAAAAATATGGCAACGGAGTATAACCTTCTTGTTGTCCATAAACAACAAAACTTACCGACAACAAAATAAGCAATAATGCATGCTGAAAGATTTTCATGTCTAATATAGATTTTTGTTTGTAATTTTTCTTATTCAACTACTACCTTTCTCACCAATCTCTCATCTCCTATCACAAGTTCCAACAAATAAACACCCTGTCTTTGTGGCGTACTACTCAAATATCCATCCTTCACAACCACCTCTTCGCCAACCAAAATACCTGCTACACTCCACCAACGCACTACACAATCGTTATACCCCTCTTCAAACACCACAACAACTCTTTCGCCAACATCTATTTTGTTAGATACTATATCTACTCCCAAAGCCTCCACATTTTCCACTGGCGTACCTACATTGAAACTCAAACCACAACTCATAATCTCCTCTCTTTCGCCCTTTTTAATCAATCCCACAGTATAAATATCACTATTATTTATGTCTTCTTCTTGTACATATATATATGTATCATTCTCCCCTTCCATAGGCACCCCATTTTTGTACCACTGTATGTGGTCAAACTCAAACCCTCCATTATGCTCTGTATCTAACAATGTTATCACATTAGTGAATTTCTGCTCTATTGTTTTCGATGAATACAACACATCCAAGCCTACTGCATTCACACACTTCTGCATCTCTCCATTTTCATCCTTATAATAGAACACTACATTCATTTCATATTTACCAGGAATCAATGGATTTACACCATCCTTTTTATCTGATATTTCACTCACTTTCAAATCTATTACACCACCTTCCATCAATGGGGTCTTCGCCACATCTTTCAATCCAGCTGCTTTTGCAGCATCACTAAATTGTATTTCATAAGACTCAAAACCGGTCTCTCCATCGCTATACTCCAATACCAAATTCTCACCGCTACACAATTTTATGCTCTCATCCATCGACAATTTTGCCACAGTCAAAAACAATGTAACCACAGTGTCGCATTCGCATTTACTTGTGCTATCTGCCTTATACACGGTACGATACTTACCCGAACGAGAAAATTCTTGCCCGTTAAGAACATACGTCTCATCTCCGCATAAATATGCCGATATTGTATCTCTCTCTTTTGGTATTACCTTTAAATCAAGATATACTGTCGAGTCGCAACCTCCAAACGAAGTTCCTCTATACACTCGATAGAATCCCTCTTGCATATATCTACGACCCTCTATTTTCAACGATTTACCCTCACAGATAGTATCGCATATAGTATCTATCACCGCACCTAAACGAGGGACATTCACAGTAACAATAGTATCATCAATACACTCATCGTTCGAAATACCGGTTTGCAACATCACATCAAACTTACCTCCCCCATTCGGGAAACGATACATCAAACTATCACCTTCGTGTATCAATGTCCAATCGCCATTCTCTTTCAAATACCATCTATGTGTCTCACATTTCTCACCTGTTGCACCTCGTGCTGTAGTCACGTGGCTTGTATTTTGGAAATTGATATAGTTTTCGTTACAGAAACGAGGAACCCATTTTGGCGAGAATTGTGCTTTTGGCAATTTTGGCAAAAGACTCGCATCCAACTCAAAATAACATGTTGAATCTTGCGCAAACATCACCTTACAACGATACAACGCTGTATCGTTTTTCTCTATACCTTGCAAATTTCGTGTTGTACACACTGTTTTATTATCACGCACGCGATACCATCTATAGTTAAATCCTATCGGCGCATTGATATTTGCTCCTGCATTTTCACCACACGACAATCCCTCAATCGTTGCCTCTTCGCAATTCAACGTATAATAAGCATAACCAAAGTGTCCTCCTTGTGCACAGTCAAACACAGTCAATCGAATCTTGAATTTCAACGGACCATACTTAGCATATTCTGTCATATTAATACCTACAGTAGTCCATTCTTTCCACAATATTGGAGTTCCTGCATTTATTATATGCCATGTTCCATCTGAATTTGGATTATTGATCAACTCTTTTGTGTTTGCCACAAAGTTAGCATCACCACAACCCGATGCGTCAAGCGGATTATCATGTTCATCCAACAATTCCAACATAAATACAGGTTGTTCTACTCTGTCATGACCTGGATCCTCAATCACAATTGCATATTTGAGCAACAAAATCATATTCGATCCCGAATCTAAATAGTGTGTATAAGTAACACTCTCAAACTCACCGCCCATATTCCAGTTTCCTAAACGCACCGACACAACCTCGCCTTCTGGTACGGTTGGCAATTCATTTCCTGTACGAGGATCCATCTCTCCCGGAATATAATGTTTTGTATGACGCGACTGACCTGAATTATAACCAAAATCTACTGCGCCTATACGCACCGAACCTGAAGTTACATTCGGATAAAACTTGTCATTCACAAAAGCTCCTCCTGGCACATGTGCGCCTGTCTCACACTCCGTGCCATCAATATCCCAATTAATAAAGTCTATACAATGCGACAAGGCATTATATACCAATACATTATTTTGTACCACCCACACCGATGTATCATCAGGACAACAACTACGCACAAAAATATCATAAACCCCCTCTTCCATTCCTTTCACGGTATATGAAGTTTGGTTTATTCCTGTCACATGATGCACTTCCGACTCTCCATATCGGCGATACATCAACTCATAACCTGTCGCTCCACCATCCCAACGCACAGAAATATCCGACGACAAAGCACTCGTTCTCACATTTTCTGGTTTTCCACATCCTTGTGCTCCAATCTGTATATTATCTATCACGATTGATGGCAAACTTGGATTATTATTGCTCGCATCATTTTTCCAAACAAACACCAATTTATACATCGTGGTCGATTGTTGTGTAATTGTTGTTGTCGACGTTTTCCACTCTTTCGAACCACACAAAAAATCAACTCCATCAAACACTAATTTCGTATTTTTTATGAATGTTGGCTCACTCGTTACACTACTATTTGTCGCCATTTTTGTCGAAACCCAACATACATACAAACCATCAGCTCCCATTTCACCCTCACATTTCCATGTGAAACTCAAATCATACACCCCTTTGGGCAAAAATATCTCTTTATATGCAATATTATAGATTTGAGCATTCTTATAAGAGAGTGTTTTCCCTCCATCCGAACTGATATACAAGGCATTATCACCCACAAAAGCATCAGCATTCGACATATACCATCTATTTTCTGCTTTTGCCGCATTAGGACCCACATTCAAGTTCCACGAACTATATGTCGTCGTATCTTCAAAACCCTCAAAATATGGCAAATTAACATAACTTTGAGCTTGTATTCTCAATGCAACCACAGAAAACAACAACAAAAAAGCCACACACAACCCTTTATAATTGTGTATAGCACACTTGTGGAACAAAAATTCTTGCTTCAAATCAAAACGGTTTTTCATAAAAAGAGAATAGATTTTATTTATTAATAAGTTATGCGCCAGTGTTTTACAAAACATCTTCCCATAACAGTTCTATCACACAACAAAACGCAATACATCAGCAGGCAAATTTAAGTAAAATAATTGATATTCACAACAATTAAGACAAATAAAAATTAAATTACTACCATTTTTTACTTTTTTATACCACACAAATACTAAAACAATCTTTTTTTCGTTTTTTTTTCGTATCTTTGCACTCTACTATTTTCATTTCCAAAAAGCACTAAAAAACACTATTTATGAAAATAAAACTAACACTATTTTTACTAACAATCACTCTATCGGTTTTCGCACAAGCCGACCCAACCTCAACATCCTCTTCTACTACAGACGAATCTTACAAAATCCCCGATTTAATCGAATTTTTCAACTCATATACTACCTTTTCAGAGGGAGAAGAAGAACTCTCAACTTTCAACTCTCAACTTTCAACTCTCAATTCTAAACTCTCAATTCTAAATTCTAAAATTCCCCTCGATTCCCTCCCCGACTCACTCCATATCGCTTGTACCGACTATCACCCAATAACAACAAGTCAACGCATCACTTCTCGTTTCGGCATCCGTGGTTCACGTTTCCACTTTGGTGTTGATATCGGTATTCCATACGGCGACACTATTCGTTCTCCATTTTCAGGCACTGTGCGTCTTGCTACATATCAACGAGGCGGGTATGGTCGTTACGTCATCATTACTCACGACAATGGACTCGAATCTGTGATGGCTCATTTTTCACGCACTTTGGTCAAAGAGGGACAACAAATCACAGCAGGTCAACCTGTCGGTTTAGCAGGTAGCACTGGTCGATCTACTGGGTCGCACCTACATCTCGAATTTCGACTATTTGGCAACCAATTTAACCCGGAAAAACTTATTGATTTCAATACATTTAAAATCAACACTCAAGACGATGGTTATTATTTCATGACCATTGCCGATACCTATTCTCATCGCCCTCAACTCGAAGAGATGAAGCGTGCAGCATACCACCGTGTTCGCTCTGGCGACACCCTTTCCCACATCGCAAAACGCTATGGCACAACGGTCAACCGCCTCTGCTCACTCAACCGAATCAAACCAACATCAATCCTCCAAATCGGACAACGCATACGCTATAGATAATGAGGAATTGAGAATTGAGAATTGAGAATGGAGAATGGAGAGTTGAGAATTGAGAATGGAGAATGGAGAACCGAAGGTCTTTGAGCCTTTGGCGAAAAAATGTAGAATTGAGAGTTGAAGATCTTTGAGTCTTTGGCGATAAAAATTGAAAAACAAAAGAAAAATAAAGCATATGAAACCAAATATTGTTGCTGATAAAAGTAAACTTTTTGCGCTAAGAATCATAAAATTACATTACTTTTTGCTTGAAGAAAAAAAAGAATATGTAATGTCTCGCCAAATACTTAAAAGTGGCACAAGTATTGGCGCAAATATTAGAGAAAGTAAAAATGCACAAAGCAACTTAGACTTCATAAATAAACTTTCTATTGCCTTAAAAGAAGCTGACGAAACAGCTTATTGGCTCGAACTTCTATCCGAAAGCTCTATAATTGATCAAAAACAATTTGATTCATTATACTCTGATTTAGATGAAATCATATCGCTGTTAATTTCAATTATAAAAACAACAAAAAATAATATTAACAAGAATTGAAAATAAATTTGTTAAGTATGGTAAATGCTAATTGAATATAATTGAATGTAATAGAGTGAATATAATTGAGCTTTTCTCAATTCTCAATTCTCAATTCTCAACTCTCCATTCTCAATTCCCAATTCTCCATTCTCAACTCTCAATTCTCAATTCTCAATTCTCAATTCAAAATGTTTCAACTAGCAGTCTTAGGTGGTGGCCCTGCGGGCTACACCGCAGCCGAACGAGCTGCACAAGCCGGACTCAACGTGGTCCTTTTCGAAAAAAATGCACTTGGTGGCACATGTCTAAACGTTGGTTGTATCCCAACCAAAACTCTCCTCTATTCGTCTAAACTCTACTACAATGCTGTCAACAGTAGCAAGTATGGCGTTAAAGCTGAGGGTGTACAATTCGAATACGACAAAATCGTAGCTCGCAAAAACAAAGTAGTGCGTAAACTCATCGCTGGTATCAAAGCCAAAATGACCAACAACAACGTAACTGTCATCAATGGCGAAGCTACAGTTGTCGAAAATGCTAATGGCGTAGTTACTATTGCCTGTGGCGACGAACAATACCAAGCCGAAAAACTCCTTATTTGTACAGGCTCACAAGTTGCTATCCCACCAATCCCAGGTGTCGATACAGCTGAATATTGGACCTCTACCGAAGCCCTCGAAACTAAAGAAGTACCTGAATCACTCGTAGTTATCGGCGGTGGCGTTATCGGTATCGAATTTGCTGGTCTTTTTGCTACATTTGGCACAAAAGTTACTGTCATCGAAATGGCACCAGAAATCCTCCCTGGTATTGATACAGAAATATCTGCTATGCTCCGTGCCGAATTGGCTAAAAAAGGCGTAGAATTCCACCTCTCTTCTAAAGTGCTCCATGTAGCCACAGGTTGCGTAACATATTCTGACTCAGAAGGCGAACACAAAGCCGAAGCCACTAACGTGCTTCTCTGCGTAGGTCGCAAACCAAACCTCGCTGGCACCGAAGCTCTCGGACTCGAACCTTTCCGCAATGGCATCAAAGTAGATGAGCACATGCGCACATCTGTGTCTAACGTATGGGCAGCTGGCGACGTTACAGCATTCTCATTGCTCGCTCACACTGCAGTGCGCGAAGCCGAAGTGGCTGTTAATGATATTGCTGGTATCGACGATCGCATGCACTATCGTGCTATCCCAGGTGTAATTTACACATCTCCTGAAGTAGCTGGTTGTGGTGCTACTGAAGATGCTCTTAAAGCCGAAGGTCGTGAATATCACGTACACAAACTCGCTATGACCTATTCTGGTCGTTTCGTAGCCGAAAACGAAGGTGGCAATGGTATCTGCAAAATCATCACCGATGCCGACAATCATGTAATTGGCGCACACCTCATTGGCAATCCAGCATCAGAGTTGATATCAACAGCATGCGTAGCCATCGAAGCAGGCATGACTATTGAGCAACTCCGCAAAGTGGTATTCCCACACCCAACAGTTGCTGAGATTTTCAAAGAAACCATTTGCGAGTAAGCGAGAGCAAAGTCAAGCTTGCTTGAGCTTTGCCGAGCATGAGCAATATCTTGAGCGAAGCGAAAAATTTCTGAATAACAATAAGGTTGTCTAATTAGTACAAGGGGTTGTCTAATTAGGCAACTTTTTTAATATGTAGCAACACCCAATATTGTCCCCCTGTCTTAGGGCTCGAGCGTCCGCAAGGAAAGTTAAAAACAGGGAACTTTTACAAAATACCACAAAAACACTCAATGGTTTTGATAATTAAAACTATTTTTGTAACTTTGCACAAAAATAAAAAGGTAAAAATATCCATAGAAATGGAACAATATACAAATGAAAATTTAACTTTAGAATCTATATATACGTCTATTGAAAGTAATGGTTTTACCTATTATACATTAGAAAAAATAGATCAATATACACAAGAAATACTAAATGGAAAAACAAATCTTATTCAATTCAATCAACAAGAGCATGCAGGCCTCTGCTGTGCAGGTGAGGTGCTCATTGGGGCGTACATCGTATGCAACTACGCGAGAAAATGCCTTGAGGCAAGTTCAGATACTTCAACAAGCGAAAGAATCCCATCAAATTGGGAAATAGATGAACTACAAGAGAAGTTAGTTCAACAATGGGCAGAAGCAAAACAGATTTGGTTTGCTAATGCAGAATATGATATTGAATCAGAATATGGTCCAATAATAGCGCAAGGTGCAGAGGCAAAAGTATATTATAAAACAGGAGATTCGTCTGTAATAAAACTTCGCACTTCCATATATGCCACTTTGAGCAAAGCCTTAGAAGCAATTGTATTACACAATGCATTATTTCCAGAAACTCAAATGAATGTAATTGGCTTTATGCGAGATTCAGATGAATTATTTAGATTTATACTTACACAACCTTATGTAGGGTGCAAACGCCTTGCAACAAAACAAGAAATTGATATCCTTGTGGGAAACTTAGGATTTGAAGATAATTGGAATGGAGAAGGTATAAACTACAAAAGCGACCGACTTTCATTAGAAGATATGCATCCTGCGAATGTTTTTATTGATACAATTTCAGACAAAGCCATTTGTATTGATTGTATAGTGAAATTTATAAGAAAATAAATTAAAAAATACAAAAAAAGACGCAAAATAATTTAGTTTTGCGTCTTTTTTATTATAGTAATGATAGATAGGTTAGAGGTTAGAGAGTAATTAGTAATAAAATCCTTATTACTTATTCCCTAATTTAAAAACCCCTCCCCTCTTCGTTTGCCTTCGGCGACCTCCTTCTTGCAAGGCATAATGCAAATAAATCTGCCTTCTGCTCTTGCAGCGAGCGTCAGTTCCCCTAAGACAGGGGAGGAATATGTGCCCGACCCCAATATTGTCCCCCTGTCTTAGGGGGACGAGCGAAGCGGAGGGGGTAAAATAAAGAGGGGGTTAATAAAGGAGGATTTTAAAAATCCTATTTTACAGATAATTACATAAAATGTACAAATAAAACGGCGGTTGTTTTTTGACGGTTTTCTATGGAGCAGTTTGCTCGCACCTATTATGAGAGTAAGGAGAGGATTTTATTTGTACATTTCGACATTTTTCCCCAAAAACATCCACACAAAAAAACAAAAAAACACCTCTTGCATATATAAAAAAAAAATCGTAACTTTGCACCCGATTTATTTTGCCTATATTGCAAGCAAATAACACACCTTAATATTAACAACTTAACACAATAAAACAATGAAAAAACTTACACTTTTTCTTTTTGCTCTTTTAATCTCTTGCTCTGCGTGGGGAGCAAAAATATATCTTAAACCAAGTTCAGATTGGAAACAAAGTAATGCTCGTTTTGCAGCGTATTTTTTTGGTAATGGAGAAAAATGGGTTAGCATGACTTGGGTTCCATGGGATAACGAAGTTTGTTATTGTGAGATGCCAACTGGATATACTAAAGTTATTTTCTGTCGTATGAACCCTGGTAATACAGCAAATAACTGGAATAATAAATGGAATCAAACAGGTGATTTAAATATTCCTAACAATGGGAATAATATGTTTGAGAACAAACAAGGAACGTGGGATGGAGCAACATCAAGTTGGTCAAAATATACAGAATACACTGTATACACATTGGATAGAGATAAGGAGATATATTATACGAATGATAAAGACTGGAAAAATAATTTTCAATTTATAGTAGGTAGAAAAGCTAATAAAAATGATTATTCTACTGCATATATGATGGCCAAAATAGATAATACAAATCTTTATTATTATAAAACAACAGAAAAATGGGAAAATTATAATGAATGGTCTGTTTTTCATACAACTGTAAATTGGGTTGGAGAAGATCACTCTGTCTCTCACAGAAAGGATTATTCTGAAGATAAAAGCGTAGGAATAGGCAACACAGAATTATCTGATTGTAATCTTCTATCTTATGATGGAAAAGCAACAACACTAACAAATTATGAATCTCTCAACAACACTCAAACTATCAATGTAACAACTGATGGTGATGCATCAATAAAAGGTGGTTCAATTACTGCATCAACTTATTATTTAAGTGGAGCTAATACAGCAAGTGCAAGTACACCTTCTACTTCTGACGCAAAAACAACAATTTCTGCAGCTTATACAGCAACAGTAACACTCACTGCAACAGCTAAAACTGGTTACAAATTTGTTGGTTGGTATGAAGGCTCTACTGAAAAATCAACAAAAACAACATATTCTTATCCCGCTACGAATAGCACAAAAACTATAACTGCTAAATTCGAAGAACTTCCAAAAGATGTAGAATTCCAAGATCCATCAAAACTAGAAATTGGCAAAACTTATGGTAAACTCTCTTACATACTTACAATGCCTCAGAATAGATGGTACTGGATTGTGTTACCTTACAATGTAAATGTTGATAGTATCACCACTTCTACTGGTGGCGGATGGAAAGATTTGGTATTCACTGAATATGATGCAAAGCGTCGTGCTAATGGTGAAAATGGATGGATTAACTGGAAAGAATATGGAGAAGCTAAGCCAACACAGCTTACAGCCAACAAAGGTTATGTAATCGGTCCTAAAGATGGTCCGTTCGATCAAGATGGTGTTTTTATAGTTACTTTCCCTTCTGCTTCTGCAACTAACACTGTGGCAGACTCTGTAAACCTCGCAACAACAGAAGCAACTGGCGAAAATGAAAAAGACAACAACTGGCACATCATCGGTACTGGTCTTTATCATAATGCTTCACTTAAAGATATAAACTATGTAGCTCTTCCTGCGGTAGTTAATGGTAAAGATAGTTACGAATACAAATATATAACATCAAGTAAAGAACCATTTTTTACAAATCCAATAGGCACTAACTCTTTTGCTCCATTCACAGCTTTCTTCGTACAACATGGTGGCACATACTCAGCAGAAGAAACTGCGGCTACAACTTCTGCTGAACTCGCTCCTGTGGCTCGCGCTAAGGCACAAGAACAAGAACAAATCTACCTTATCAATATGAACGAGGCTCGCACCGTAGTTATCCTCAACGCTGAAGGATCTGAGGGATACACTGCTGGCGAAGACTTCCTCGAAATGAATGGTAAAGGCATCAACCTCATCTACTCGTTCGATGGCAACGATGCCCTCGCTTTCAACCACCGCGCTCCAGAAGCTCAATCAATCGCTCTCGGTGGCTATGTGGCTACTGCTGGCGAACAAACTATCTCGCTCAACGCTTACAATGGTAACGCCGAAGCTGTTACTCTTATTGATAACCTCACTGGCGAAACTGTCGATCTCCTCGTTGACAACTACACATTCAATGCCGAAGTTGGCTCTCTCGATGGTCGCTTCACTGTAGTATTCGCAGCGCAAAAAGCTGGCGACACTACTGTAGATTGCTACAACTCAGTGGCTAACCAAGTGATTGCATACGGCACAGCCGACCACTGCACAGTGAGCGGTCTCACTGCTGGCGAAGCAATCGTAGTATATAACACAATGGGACAACTTGTATTCGCATCTATTGCCGACAGCGAAACAATCACTCTCCCATCTCTCACCGCTGGCAACTACCTCATCCTCCACAACGGAACAACAAATAAGGTAGCACTTCGATAATTATTATAGTCAACTGACAACAATCAACTGACTATAGATTACCCCCCTCGTCCTTCGGACACTCCCCCTAAAACAGGGGAAGAATAATGGGTACTCTAATGTGCTTTCCTAAAACAAGATAAGAAAGAGGCTGTGTCAAAATGTAAATTTTGGCTCAGCCTCTTTTAGATAGTACATGACTGAGACTTAATATTGAAGTCCGTCTTTAAACGAAAGCAGAGTCAAGTTCACTATGTATGCTAAGTGTTGACTGACTCGATAAAATCAAAACAACGCAGCAATTTGGGCATTATAACACATCGCCTTTTTTATGCCTTTGTATCAAAAACTTATGTTTGTATTGTAGGGACACAGCGCGCTGTGTCCTATCGGTCGTTAGACCGACAATGAATAATGAAGAATTAGTAGGGACGCACGGCTCGTGCGTCCGCTAATTTATATAGTGCTAAATCTATCGACCTCAACGAGGTCGAACAATATCTAACCGCAAGTAATTTTGAGCAAAGCGAAAAAATCACTTGCGGCTAAAAAATATCCTCTCCCAACACGACCCTAAATGGGTCGAACAATAAAAAATACAAAAAAGCAACTCCCCCTACCATCAGAATCACGCATAAAACCAACTACATTCATTATTGTTTCTGGAAATAATTGAATAACCTACCAACCATCTCACCCAAAATTAGGGAGGGGAAGTGGCTAAAAACCGAGGATATAAAAAAAACAAAAAATATTTTGTCATGTCAAAATAATGTTATATATTTGCAACATAGTGTATTATGTGCTCATTAAAGTATAATGAGCATATGGTTCGTACACATTAATAAATTAAAAATCAACAAATTACCACATTCGTAACTGTTAAATCAAAAAATATGAAAAAACTTTTTTATTCATTAGTTATTACCCTTTTTGCGCTAAATATCAGCGCACAAAGCGTATATATCGTATCAGAAGATGCAAATGCACCCGAAGTTACAGTGCTATCATCAAGTTATAATATCACTCCATTGAATGGTACAATATATGCAAAGGCATGGGAAATATCTGGCGGTACTGGCGACTTGATGTTTTCTGCTGGCGACGACATATTTGAGATTATTGCAGAACCTTCGGTTGATAAGTATTATAAAATCGAATTTAGTTCTGGTATATATACCCTATCTGCGGCTTATAATAATACATACTCTACAAAATTATATATCAACTCTGAAGTTGAGAGTAGAGCTAATCTCGAATTATTAACTACTTTCAAAACAAATGTCAAAATAGAAAATAATGTTTTGGGTTACGATAAATGTTATACCTACTCGTGGGAAAGTTTTTGGAACGAAGCATCGAATATTAGATATGTCATTTTTTCTCAATCAGGCAGTCAATACAATAGCACAACTTCTTTGAAAAACGGCAAAGAATATGTTATAACATACGATTATGCATCTTACCACTTCAGAAACAATGAACTCATAGAACCTAATGCAAACACATATAAACTCGCCATTGTAGAAATATCTAACAATGCTACAATTTCGGGAGATGGCAATGTTATTGAAAACAATGGCTATGGTTTCTTTAAAGAGATTGTACGCACCAAAACATACTCACTTGCAGATGTTGAGAATTGGATTTGGATTTCATCACCTTATCGTGCAAATATCACAATCAAAGATGCTAATGGCATAAATCTCTCTCATGCCTACTACTTCAACGATAGCGACTACCATGGTGGTGACTACCTATTGAAATACTACGATACCCAAGCAGCTGCCAATGCAAGCGAAAATACTTGGGTAGATACACGCATAAGTGTTCTTGAAGCGGGCAAAGGTTATATCCTCGGCATCAACCCCGCTGGTCTTACTGCTCCATTTACAGTAACTATCACTTCTACTCCAAACCAAATTATCGACACTTACACTCGTATCGGTTTTGGCCATAACAACAACTACTCAAGTAGCATTGATGCTCAACATAGCAATCTTCACCTTGTTGGAACAGGACTTTACAATGAGCCTCGTGGCGTGAATTTTGGTGGCAAAGTAGCTCACATTTGTATTCCTAAACCAAATGGCTACTCATACCAATACCAATTCAATATGTCGGAAGACGACTATCAAGACAGCATTGACTATCTCAAACCATATTCTGCATTCTTTATGCAATATGCAGGTGACTATACATTCCACAATTACAATGGTACAGAGATTGCACCTCGTGCTCCTCGTCGCTCTGCCAACGTTGCTCAAGAAATGGAAATCTATGAGATTTCACTCAACAACGAAACTACAACTATCATGATGGATGCCGATGGTACAGAGGGTTACACTATCAACGAAGACTTCATCTACTTCACACATACAGTTGATGGCACACAAATTGCAAATCAATTCTATACTTTCGATGGCGAAAATCAACTCTCATTCAACCACCGCAAAAACCAAAACCAAACCATCACACTTGGTGGTAAAGTTGCTACTACAGGCGAATACACTATCTCGCTAAATAGTATCAATACAACTGCTAATTCGGTAACATTGTTCGACGCTGTAGAAAATACAACTACCGAACTTACTACCAACGGCTATACTTTCACAGCCGAAGCTGGTTCTATCGACAATCGTTTTGTTATCACATTCAGTTTCGCACCTGGCGTAACTACCGACATTTTAACCACAGAAGCTAATCAGTTGATTGTATCAGGCAACGCAGATAACTGCACTATCGAAAACCTCATCGTAGGCGAACAAATAATGATTTTCGATGCTATGGGTCGTTTAGTTTACAACGCTCAAGCTGATGCAACTGCAATCAACATATCTCTCACTGCAGGCACTTACATCGTTCGTCAAACTAACAACTTCACTAAATTCGTGGTTAAATAAAATATTAACAAAAAAATAAATTAGATTCGAATGACACTCTCGTTGCGTGCTATTCGTTACTAAAAAACTAAAATATGAAAACTAAAATCTTTATTGTTGCAGCAATCTTATTTGCGAGTATTGTGAACATTAACGCAATGCCACAAGTTGAATTTAAAAATCCAACAGAAAACAGAGAATTCAATACGAATACCACTCCGTTTGACGAAAAAAGAACAGAGGGGCTTCGTGAAGAATATAACCAATTTGGACAACAACAACGCCACATCAACGTCAAAAGTGCTTCGTACGAACACTATAACCAAGTAGGTCACCAACAATCTATTCTTGGCAACCAAGATGCTGTTGCAAATCGTCCTCAATCGGCAACATTGAACAATAACCAATACAACTACGGTTCACAAAATAGTAATCGTAAGGCAGGTGTTGCGTCTAATGGCACAAAAGTTTCGTACAATACGCCAATGTCGATTGAACAAATTAGTCGCCCATTGACTTCGGCTGCTGATGAAATGACTATTGAAACAGGTAGCCGCCAAAATATCTCTTTCGACAAAGAAACAGGTGAAGTAGATGGCGATGTTCTTCCTGTCAACCCTTACGACCCTCCAAAAACCGAACCTATCAGTGATGCAATACCATTCATCATAATGCTCGCTGCGTTATACGCATTCATCATCCGCCGCAAACAATAAAATTTATTTTCATACCATTATACAGTAGAGACGCAATACATTGCGTCTCTTTTTTATTCCCTATTCCCTATTAATATAGCGAAGCGTCTAAACCTTCTATATATTACATCATACTCCCCGAAAAAACCAAAATATCAAGCATATCCGGAATATCCGAACAAGCTTGCTATAACTCTGCCGAACGACAAGGAAGTCGCCGAAGGCAATCCTCAAAGAGGGAGGGGGCTAAAAAAGGACAGTAATTAAAAAAAGTATTACAAAGAGTATTAAAAATCCCAGACTATTAACAATCGTCAACACACATAAAATAACGAATTTTAAGCAATATCTATAAAAAAACACACCTATACCACCTTTAAAACGTCATACCAAAAAATGTTTTTTGTTGAATATTCAAAACTACCCAATCAAAAATAAAAATTTGATTGGGTAGCTTTTTGTATTATCTACAAATCATTGCTATTCAGCCTCCTAAAACAACCGCTCAGTCCTCTAAAAGATAGCTTCATAATAATTCGAAAAATATATTTTGTAACTTTGTAAGAACTTTTTTCCAACATTTACTACACAAAAAAAAGAAATAACTGATATGAAAAAATTTAATTTACCTACCTTTTTAATTTTACTTTTTGCTCTCATATTACCCCAATATGTTGTAGCCAAAGATGCCGAAGTAGATGCTAACGTAATAACATCAGACGCAAATGGGCACTACCTTACTATCGACTATACTAAATATAGCAATTTTGAAACAAAAGAAATTAATGTCGAAAATTGGAAAACAACAAAAATCACAAACGCCTACAATCTCGATAATGGCAACCTCGACATTTCGTTCTACTATCCATGCAACAAAGTAGATTTCAAAATTTCGACCACTTGGCTTTTCGCTTGGGGTGACGCCAATATTGCGATTGATGAAACATACAACAACAACGGAAGTTGGGACGACTCGAAAGAGGTCGATAGTAAAACAAAAATAGAAGGACATAACAAAGAGTTTTCGATAACAGGAATAAGCCACTCGGAGAAAATTGCAAAAAAAATAGCTTTTAAAAAGACTGGAGGTAATTCGAGTGGCAAATATGTCCACGACATAAAACTACACATTGCACCACACATCCTATTTTCATCGCCCACCACTTTCGACTTTGCAAAAACCAAAAAAGACGAATGTAATTCGTATCACACAATTGATTTCTACTCATTCCTCTCCGAAGGCGAATTGATAATCGAGCAACCTACTAATTTCATCATTACAAGCATCAACGGACAAACTCCTATCCTTACAAATGGTGGATATCATATTGCCAACAACAACACTCTCAAATATATTGACGAAACAAGCGAACTTAAAAAATATAGCATCGTTGTGGGATTCAAACCTACAACAACAGGCAACATAACCGAAACTATAAAAATCAAAGACAACAAAAACGAAAAAACTATTACGCTCAACGGTATTGGTTTCGACAAACAACCTCAAATCATTAGTTGGAATCAAAGCCTCGCTTCTTTAGAAGTCGGTACAACTACCCTCCTCGATGCTACTACCTCAAGCGGAATGGCTATAACCTACACTTCGTCTAACCCATCTGTCGTTTCGATTGATGGCAATATGCTAACAGCCCACAAAAATGGCACGGCTACTATCACAGCCCATGCAGAAGGCAACGACCTATACGCCCCTGCTACGATAGAAAAATATGCCAAAGTGGGCAATGGCAATATCGACAACTGCCAAGGCAATATAATACTTAAAACACATAATGGAGCTACGGGAACAAATTTTTCTTACACATTCACCGACCTTCCTCCAATAAAAGGCAAAATAGTAAAATATAATTACACTATAGCAAAAAAACCAGGAGTATTTAGCAGCAACACCTCTTATTCGGTATCAATATCTAACAATATAGACAATAATAAAACAACCTTTTCGGAGAGTAATTCAGACCGCAAAAATACCAAAACAGGTTCATGCTCATACACATTTGAAAAAGAAGATATCACCGAACTAACACTGACAATGTCATCTAACCAAGGTAGTAGTGCTATATCCAATATATCGGTAGAACTCCCAACAACACTATATACCGACCAAACTGGGACTATAGAATTTCCACAAACTCCTGCCAACGAATCTACAGCAAAACAGCTTAAAATATCGTTTGCTCAACTCAAAGACAATATAGATATATCTATAATAGGCGATGATGCAAATCATTTTGCAATAAATCAAAGTTATATTGCAACAGGATGCGGCAAATGGGGCATTAATAACATTAGCATATATTTCTCTCCTCAATTTTACAAAGAGGATGTATATAGTGCCACATTGGTAATAAAATCAGAGGGACAAAGCAATATAGAAATATTGCTTAAAGGTACATCGCTCTATCGCGAAACAACATTCAATAAAAACGGCTATTGGAACGACCCTGCCAATTGGTCTGGTGGTGTCCCTACTGGCATAGGCAAAAATGCAATTATCGACGCAAATGTGATAATCCCCAACAACTACGCTGCTGTTATCAACAACATCACAATAACCAACAACGGATTTATTACCATTGAACCTCAAGGTGCTCTAAAAGCAAACAACATCGTAGGCGCAAATATCAATAACCTTATGCTTCAAGCCAACGAAAATGGTTCCGCTATTCTTGTATTCAACAATCCATCCGCCAATAAGGTAAATGCCTCTATACAATTATACTCTTTAGCTTCGTCTGACGGCTTAAGAAATGAGCAAGCTGGCAATTTCAGAAACCCTAAATGGCAATATCTTGGCGTTGTTACCGAACAAGTGCCTTTCTCAACCCTCAACCCTAATGGAACATCAAACTGGATTTTCCGCTGGGACGAAACTCAAAATGCTACATCTTGCTGGGCTGAACAACTTTCGAATAGCTCTACCCTCTCAGCATGGATCGGATATTGCCTTGCCCAAGAATCGGCTACTACATACAACTATACAGGAGCTTTAATCAATGAAGACCACACCTATGCTCTTACTTATACTCCCGATAATGCAAGTGCCGACCTCGGAAATAACCTCATCACAAATAGCTACACTGCTCCTATCGACCTCACAACAATAAATACTTCAAACTTCACTAACGCAGAAGCAAACATCTATATCTACAACACAGGTTCATACCTCGATTGGAAAGAACAAACCAATCTCGAAGGCTTCAATCCAGGACAAGTGATTGTAATACCTACAAACACTATATCTGCTCTCGGCAACGAATACCCTCGTACAATTGCATCATCACAAGCTTTCTTTATAAAGGCTACCGCCGAAAATGCTTCGTTCTCTATAAATTACAAAAATAATGTGTATGATATCGTTCGAAAAGAAAACCAAATGCGCGCACGCGAAAAAAACATTAGTTTCAACGTACTAAAAATTCAAGTTGCCTGCTCTACTTCTAACGACCGCCTCTATCTACTCGAACACGAAAATACATCTGCTGATTTCGATAATGGATACGATGCTCAAAAGATATTTGACAATCCGAATGGCCCTCAAATTTATGCCTCTACTTCATTTGGTTGTTCTTCAATCAACACAGATGAATCTTTTGATGGTCAAGCAATCGGTTTTGTTGCTAACAATGAAAACGAATTATACACATTATCGTTCAACATCGAAAATCTACACTCGTATGAACAACTCTGGCTCTACGACACCGAAACAGATTTGTATGTTGACATTCTAAACAAAGAAACATACCAATTCTATGGTTCAACAATACCAAACAACAATCGTTTCTATATCACAACAATCAACCCTAATGCCCCAGAAATAGAAGATACACAAACTAACATAGAAACAACTACATGGGACGATATTCTAACTGAAAATCAACCAATCTACATATACTCAATTACAGGTCAATTGATTGGAACATACAACCAAATAGCTACTCCGCCTATGGGCATTTACATCGTAAAATGCGGAAATAAAACAATGAAAATTAGAATAATCCAATAAACAAAACAAATATCTATTATGAATTTTATAAAAATAATTACACTTTTCATATTGTCGCTCACAACTTTTGCAGTATCAGCAGAGGTTAATTTATTCGCTCATACTACCACATCGAAACAGGCGCACCATATAAAATTTGCAACTCCAAATTTATCAATAAAATATTGTAAAGACAATCAACACATAAACAAAATCACAAACGACTACACAACACACAAAAGCAATGTATCGTACCTCTCTATTGAAAACAACCAACATCATTCATCCGCCACAAAAACAATAATTGGCAACGGCACAAACTATTACCACCACTATTCGCCGATTTCATCACCAAATAGAGATGTAACATACAGCAATGTAGAAATAAAATCATATAATGTAGCCAATCGCACTCCATTCGAAGGTGATGTAGTTACAATCCAAACAACCCCAGCACAATACTCACAATTCGGTCCTCCAGATATAGGTCCAATTAGTGATGTTATACTACCTCTACTCTTTTTTGCAGTAATCTACCTCTTAAAAGAGTTAATAACCAAAAAACTTTAAACCATTACCAATAAAACTCCTAATTCCTAACTCCTAACTCCTAACTAAAATTAAACTTCCCCTTACATCTTCTGTCTAAAAGGCATGAGAAGAAAGTTGATATATTCGATTTGTGGACTTATATGCTCTATGAGTATATTCGCCTCAACTATACCACAAACACAGCTTATTCACGCCGAAAACGCCTCAAAAAAACAAGTTAAAGCTATTGTTGAAAATGGCGACACTATAGCCCTCTGCGAATTACCAACCGTATGGGTATATCCACCAATAAAATTCAAAAATAAACAACAAGAGAAATTCTATTGGCGTACGGTGAGAGATGTAAAAAAGACCCTACCTCTCTCGAAATATATCAAAGAGGTGATAATTGCTACAAATGACACGCTAATGATGTTGCCAACAAAACAAGAACGCGACAAATATATGCGTGGGTTCGAAAAACGCATCTATAAACAAGAATACGGCAGAATGAGCAAACTCACCCTCCGTCAAGGCATGCTACTAATCCGCCTCGTTGACCGCGAATGCGATGCTACAAGCTACGAACTAATTAAGGCATATCGAGGATCATTTACTGCTGGTTTCTACCAGATGTTCGCTAAAATGTTTGGCGCAAGTCTCAAAACCGAGTATGGCTCACACAAAGACGATGCTACTATAGAAAGAATTATCAATCTGGTTGAATCGGGACAACTTTGAGAGTTGAAAGGCATTTTTGCGGGTAAATAAAATCAGGAAAAATGTCTGTTTTTTCAGGAAAAACAGGCTGAGTTTGCAAAAATAAGGGGTTGCAAAGTTGTGTAGTTATAAACTTTGCAACTTTTGTAATTGTAGGATGTAATTGTGTCTGTTTTCTACGGCACAGGTTGCTTGCAGGTTACTTATCCTATTTTATATTATTGGTATCAAGCGAAAGATAAAACAATTATTCAAAACTCTAATAAGCAAAGTTTATTTGAAATAAATTCATGAGAGGGGGCATGCTTTTTTATATTTTTTATTGTTCGACCTCGTTGAAGTCGGTGAATTTGTCACTTATGAATTAGTGGATGTACGAGCCATACGTTCCTATTTTGTGTCAGCCAGATGGCTGAAAGGACACAGCACGCTGTGTCCCTACTTTATGAATTTATATGTTGAATTGAGGGTTAAATTATAACAATTTATTTTTATCGGATAGCAATGAAAAAAAATAGAGGCGCAATTTCTTGCGCCTCTATCATTTTATTATCTTGTAAGATTATCTTACATTGATTTTAACGGTTTGACCATTTACTCTAACGAGAACTACATCAGCTTCGAGAGCATCAATAGAAGTCAAATCAGCAGTAGCTTCAGCTGCATAGATGCATTGACCTTGAACTGTGAATACTTCAACCATAGCACCTTGTTGAGCAGCTACATGAACGAATCCGTCTTTAGCATAAACAACAGCTGTAAGTTGAGCTTCATCCATACCAACACCCACTCCAGGAACAATTACATAAGTTGCTTCTACTGTTTCAGAGAATGTGAATGGACTCATTGACAACAATACGCGAGCTTTAACTGTTGCTGTTTCTGTCAACTTAATTGGCTCCTTATATTCACGCATTGGATCTGTACCATCAATTGAGTAAACTTTCATCATTGCATTTTCAGCATTGATATAGTCGATTACAACAGTCACTTCGTCAGTATATTCACCAGGTTCTGGAGAGAAACGAATTTCAACTGGCTCAACAACTTCTTCTTTGAGGTTGTATGTTGCATAAACCACTTCACTCTTAGCTACTACTTTCAAATCGTCGTCCATCAAGATTGCAACTGCAGAAATTACATTGTTGTCAGCATCTACTGGAATTGGATTTTCGTAAGCAAAGCTGTATTGATTTACACTTGCATCTTCGCCATATGTCCAATAGATAAGAGCATCTGGAGTTGAGCAATACAATGTTACATTCATTGTTTCTTGGTCGAGATAATCACCAGGAGCAGGAGTAAATACTGGAGCTGATACTACGATAGGTTCTTCTTTTGGAATGATAGTGTAAGTAGCTTCTACAGTTTCAGAGAAGGTCATTGGACTCATTGACAACAATACGCGAGCTTTAACAGTAGCAGATTCAGTCAATGTGATAGGTTCTCTATATTCACGCATTGGGTCTGTACCATCAATTGAGTAAACTTTCATTACTGCACCTTCTGCATTGATATACTCAATAGATACTGTAACTTCGCCTTCATATTCACCAGGAGCAGGGTTGAAACGGATTTCAATTGGCTCAACAACTTCTTCTTTGAGGTTGTAAGTTGCATAAACCACTTCACTCTTAGCAACTACTTTCAAATCGTCGTCCATCAAGATTGCAACAGCAGAAATTACATTGTTGTTAGCATCTACAGGAATTGGATTTTCATAAGCAAAGCTGTATTGATTTACACTTGCATCTTCGCCGTATGCCCAATAGATAAGAGCATCTGGAGTTGAGCAATACAATGTTACAGTCATTGATTCTTTGTCGAGATAATCGCCAGGAGCTGGAGTAAATACTGGAGCTGCTACTGTTACAACTTCAGCTTTGATTGTATAAGTAGCGAATGTAGCTGCACTTGCAACAGGCATTTCTTCAACTGTCATAATAGGAGCACCGTCGCCATCGACAAGATATGCAATAGCAGATACTGTTGTTGTTTCAGTAAGTTTGAATGCTTCGGTATAAGTAGGAGACATACCTGTTGGTTCTGTACCACCAAATTCGTATTTAATCAATACGTTTTCAGTTGCACTTGCAATAGATACCTCAACTTCACCGGTATATTCACCAGCTGCAGGAGTAAACTCAGGAGCAGCAGGAGCTTCTACTTTTGTAAATGTAGCTTCAGCAGTTTCACTATATACGTATGTACCATCAGGATTTTGATATGGTTGACCAGTTGTTACGTCAACTAACAAACCACGAACTTTAACAGTTGTTGTTGTTGTCAATTGGATTGGTTGACCAGGAGCAGCTGGCAATGTAGCACCTGTCATTACACCTTCAAATGATGGTTCTGAACCGTCAATTGTTACAAGGATGTATGAAGGACGAGTTTCTGCTGTGTTAACAGTAACTGACAACATATCATTTGTAAAGTAACCACCACCATATTCGATAGTTGGAACTGCAGGAGCTTCAGGAGCTACATAAGTTTCTTCGAATGAAATATTGCGGAGATACCAGTAAGCAGCATAGTTAGTTTGTGTTGGGCCCCAACCTTCAAATACGATGCGACCAGTTTGTCCTACATATTCTGACATATCGTATGCACAAGTATCCCATTCATTGTGATGTTGATAACCAGCAACGATAGTATCGCGAGTTGTACCATTATCGAACAATACATTGAATGTACCATCTTCGTAGTATGTGTACATTTCGATATTCATTACATACGCTTTATCGAATACAAATTCTGGAGTAAACAAGCGCGCAGTATCAGGAGCATAAGAGTCAGCCATTGAAGTACTCAAAGAAGTAAGACCAGAATAGCTTGCCCATGACCAATAGTCGCTAGTATTTTTATCTTCGATAGTCCAACAAGCAGGGATACCATTGAGATCATCTTCGTAAGGAAGAGTGTAAACATCGCAATCAGTAGTGATATTTTTGAGTTCTACAACTTTACTTGAATCTACACCAGCTTCGCAGATAGCACGGAGTTCGAAGCTATAAGTAGTATTGCCAGTAAGAGCAGTAACTGTTAATGGGTGTTCGTTAGCTACAAGAGTTTGAACTGTATCTGCACCTTGTTTAACAAGAACAGACCAAGAAGCCTCTGTGCCACCTGCTACCCAATCCAAAGTGATAGTATTAGCAGTAATAGCAGTAGCTACAAATTCTGTTGGTTTTGGACATGTTGGCACTAAATCAACAGTCAACGCATCAAGGAATGAATAACCTTGAATATGTTCGAATACAAAGTATTTAGCATCTTTATATTCAGCATCTTCTTTCAAAGATTCAAGTGAGAATGTATATTCACTGAGAAGACCATCTGTAATAATGTAATCTACTACGATAGTATCTACAACTTTGTAAGTAGCAGGGTCTTGAGGATTAGTCATTACACCAATAGCAAATATAGGAGTATAACGTTCACCTGTATATTGACCAGCTGCCCAAACAGAACCAATGCAATTAGAAAGATCACCTTCTACGCGTGGAGAGATGAGTTTCTTATTACCGCTCACGTTCCAGCTAAAAGAACCTTCATGTTTGTTATAAGAACGAAGACCTACTTCACCATCACCACTTACTGTCCAACAGTCAAGAGTTGCACTTTCAAAACCTTGATTGATAGGAAGAGCGATTGCACCACATTCTGTTTGGAATGAAGATACAGCAGTCCAAGAACTTGCATTATCTTCTTCATCATAAGAACGGAATGCATAGTAATAAGTAGTGTTAGATTGGAGATTTTCAAGAGAATAAGTTAATTCTTCAACCAAAATCAATTCTTCAGCAGGGATAGCATTAGGATCGAATTTAGTTGTTGAATAATACATTTCCCAATATGTTGCATTTGAAGTAAGTTCGAATGAAACTTTAGAGTCAGTAAGTTCAGTAATATTTACTGCTGGAGGAATAACTGATTCTGTACGGATAACAAGGCTATCAATACCAACAGTTGAAGCACCGTATGCAATACCAACACCAACATAATAAACACCATCAGTAGGAACTGTGAAGTAACCTGTTACGCGTTCCCAGTCAGAGCAATCAGGCAAAACATATCCTTCAAGGAATGTTTCAACTGCATCTTTACTTGGAGTTGCTGAAAGACCAAACATCAATTTAGCTTCATAATATGTGCTAGCTTCAAGTGCGTCAACACTGATAGAATAGTTTTGACCAGCTTTCAATTCAACAGCACGGAACAACCAAGAATTGCTTGCGCTACCTAAATAAGCCATATTAGTTCCTTGTGATGGATATTTTGTAACGTATGAATAAGAATTACCATCATAATACTCCATGCTTGTAGCAATACGATAGTTGTATGAGCTACCATAACTTTGAATCAAGCAACCTAATTCTGTTGCATAATTTTCGTATGATTCGAAATCTTCAACATACCAATTGTCTGCATCAACAACAAAAGCAGAACAAAGAGTACGGAATGAAATAGGATTGCGGCTCCAAGCAGAAACTTTACCTTCAGCATTACGAGCACGAACATATACATCATATTCTGTATCAGGAGTGAGATCTTCAAGGCTATATTCGCGACCTTCGATAGATTCTACAACTGTACCTTCTGTTTCTACATCAAAACCTTTAGGACCATAGATAAGATCGAACATTGCAACTGTTTCATCAGGAATTTTAATGCGAGCTGCATCAATAACAACTGAATCTACAGAGAATTGAGCAATAACATCAATAGCTGGTTTAGGTCCAATCCAAAGGTTATCAAATGATTGATAATAACCATTGTTTGTTACTGCTTCAAATATGATATATTTACCTGTGTATTTAGATGTGTTGAAATCAAATTTATATTGATACAAACCTTGAGCATCTACAGTACCAACAGAGAATACATTTTCACTTGACTCAGTAGTCAAACGAGGAATAAATGCCAACAATGTAGCATCTTCTGTAACCTCTTTTGTATTGCTCAAATAGATTCCAATACCTTCACCTGCATAAGAAGAACCAGAAGTACCACGGAATGCAAACAATTCGATACGATATTCTTCATTTTCAGGGAAAGTAAACTCAGGAGTTACAAGAATAGCTTTTGAACCTGCTGATTTGTAAGACCAATAAGCTGCATATTGACCCTCTTTCACATATTGTGAAGAAGAATTTTGTTGCCATACGAATGCGCTGTTACCTGCAGTATTTTTCATATCCCAACAGATTGGAGGGAATGAACCTTCGAAGCCTTCGAAATATGGGAATGTTGTGAATGCTTCACATGCTGTTTGGAAATTATATTCAAATGGAATTGCTTCTGAACGATTAGCTTCGTCGCAGTAAGTAGTTACAGTACCTTTGATTTTATAGGCAGTAGATGGGTTGAGACCTTCAACTACGAAAGGATTGTTAGAAGTAAGAACAGAGTCAGTTTTGAGAGTATCTGTACCTGCAAGAACTTGATAATTAACTACCCATTGTGTTGTACCCTCAGCAGCTTCCCATTGTACAGGAACAGTTGTTGTTGTAGGCTCACCAAGTTCGATGTTACGAACTTTACGACATGTAGGAGCAAGATAAACACTAATATCATCAAGATAGAGATTGTTAGTTGCATTAGATTTACCTTCAAATACGAGATATACAGTACCTGTGATAGTAGGAATATTAAAGTCATAGTAGTACCAACCAGCAGCTTTTTCAACTGGAGCACAATCATAGTAACGGTCGATTTCACAAATTTTCACAGCACCTACTGTGTCAGGACGATTGTTAGCCCAAACAGTCAAAGTACCATCACCTGCTGTGTTACCATATTGTTTGCCATAACGATACATAGCAAATTTCACGTCGTATTGACCTGGAGTTGCTACAGTGAATGGTTGTGGTGAGAATGTTGCTGTTTTACCATTTGCAACAGAATAATAGTACATATAGATAGCACTATAACCTTTTGCTGCATTATTTGGAGTATCATAGTAAGAGATGTTGTGATTTACAATCCAAGCATCTTTTTGATTTTGAACCCAACATTCTGGCATTACAGAACCAAGTTCTTCGTATTCGAAGCTTTCAGTAAATACACCTTCGCCAACACCACAAAGAGTAGAAACATAGATAGAATCACTCCATGCGCTTTGGCAATCACCACAATTAGCTTGTACAAGAACAAGATATGTAGTTTGAGGAGCCAAATCGCCAAGAATAGCTGGATTAGCTGTAACTTCACGATTAATTGTAGTATTTGTAACAGTATCAACAAGAGTTACATTATAAGAAGCAGCAGTACCCAACCAGCTAACTTCGATGCTTGCAGAGTCGATAGCAACAGCTTGAACTTGCTCTACTGCAGGACAACAAGGTTTTTGGTGTACGTTAATACCAAAAAGATGCATATAAGCATCAGGACGAATAGCAAACACTTTGCCTGTTGCATTAGCAAATTTAGTACCTGCTGTGTTAACCGAAATTTTAGTTTCTTTATAAGTAGAAGTATGTTGCACATAACCAAGTGTATCAAAATCGGTACAAGAAGCATCAGAAGCTATACCATAATAGAAACCAGTACCTTTCTCTGTTCCATAATAACGTAAAGTAACTTCAATGTCATTTGCTGCATGATTAAGAACTGGTGTTGCAAAAATTGTTGTGTTAGTATTAAGATATACTGTATTATTTAAATAATCAGCATTTTTCATTGTCCAACATGGAACCAAAGCTGTTTCAGTAACAGTATCTAATTCAAGTGGCAATGTATATGGATTACATGTAGTGTAGAAAATAGCACTTTGAGCAACAATAGCTTCGTCGTCTGCACTACAAACGCCTTTCACAGTGAAATAGTAAGCCGAACCAGCCTCAAGACCTTCAACGAAATAAGAATATACATCGTCAGCAAGTTCAATATCGTCACCAACAGCCAAAGATTCAGAGAAAATAGGCTCTTCTGCGCCATTAGCATAAACTTCGATTACGTATGTTTCAGCTGCAGCACCTTTACCAACAGCAAGTTTCCAATTGAGGAGAGCACCTGTTTGTTCTTGCTCTGTAACAGATAAATTTTCAGCTACCGCACAAGATGGAGCAGGAGAAACCATAATATTATCGATAGTTGGACGTGAATATCCATAAGAAGATACACCATACCATACAAAAGAAACATTAGTTTCAGCTTTATAATTAGCTAAAGGAATTTCTATTGTTTGCCAACCTGATATTTTCTCACATTCCAACAACAAATTATCTTCGTATGTTGCACCACCATCTTTAGAAAGATAAACCTTGATTTCATCTTCATCAGCATCATAGAGATTAAAAGACAAAATCATGTCTTTAGTTGAAGACGACAAATCAATAGCAGGTGATTTCAAAATAGCAGTTAATCCCTTAGATGCTGAATAACAGTTGAAATACACACCATAAGTATTTTCCCAACCATTAGTGTAAGAACCTTTTGTAGATTGCCAAGAATTACTATAAGTACCATCTGTAACCCAACCTTCTGGAACACCAGATTCTGTTGTGTCGAAATTCTCATTTAAGAGAACTTGAGCATTTAACTGCCATGGAATTAGTAGCATAGCTACCAATAAAGCAGTCATAAAACTGTAAAGTTTTTTCATAATAAAAAATTTTAAATTAAACAATAGTATTTATTTTTACAAAATTCAACTTTTGCGGGGCAAATATAGTATTTTTTTCTTAAATAGCAAAATTAAAAAATATGTTTTTCAACATAAAAAATTAAGCATAAAATGATTGAAATTTTTGTATAAAAAACGAATATCACCCCCCCCAAAAAAAAGAGTTGAGTCCTACGGGTCTCAACTCTTTTTTGTTTATTTAATTATTGAAAAATCGGAATATGATATCAAAGTAGTTTTTGCTTTTTCTCCAAGTTGGATGTTCCACATTTCATCCTGATTTATTTTTCCGTTATACCAACTTTCAGATGCTGTTTTTAAGAAAAATAAATTAGATTGCAAAACTGTATAGAATTTCAGAGGGTCATCGTAAAAATAAATATATTCGTCGACATTTACATATACAGAATCTACATAATTTTTGCCAAAATCTAAAAAATTGTCAGCCCAAATAAAGGCTTCATAATTATCGGTATTTTTTGATAAAAAAACATTACGATATTCATCATATAATTTTATAGATTTGGTTGAATCGTTTAATTGATATGCTGCAGAAATGATAGTTTTTTTTGATGTTTTGAATATATAAACTTCCTTATTTCTTGTGAAATTGATTTGATTGTCAATTTGAAATTTTTGAAAACCTTCTTTTTTTAATGTATTAGATACGGCGTTTATATTTTCACCTACCATTGAATACAATCTATTTTCAATATTTGTATCTGATATGTTTAAGTTGGCTTTTTCACAACTGCTAAATAAAATGATTAAAGATAGAGCAAGAATAAATTTTTTCATAAGTTTTTATTTATTATATCCAAAAATATCTACTTCAATAATGTAATTTGCAACGCCTTCTCCTTTGAGATTATTTACTTTTGAATTAAAGCGATCGAGGTCAAAATCTATAGTTAAATTTCCATCTTTAGGGAGATTATGAATTTCGAGCCAATCTACTTTAAGAGGAAGTCCTGGTCCCCAATTAGCACGGTCTAATTTGTAAGTTCCAGCTTGACGATATGTGCTATCATTTTCGTAGAAAATATGACCTTCGTATTTTTGTTCGCCATTGAGTATTACACGATAGAAGTTTTCGTCGAATTCAGCTGCATTGCTAGCACGTTTGCCTTTACCATTATTTCTATCAGGGAAAATACCAGGGTCGGCACCATGTCCACTGATACTAACTTTCATTAGGAGAGATTTAACTTCTTTTGGTAATTGTATGTTACGGATTCCAAGTCGTTCTACATCTTCTATATCGTTGCTTCCAAGTGAGTCTGGTGAAACTCCATACGCCCAAGAACGATAACCTATATTGCTTGAAGCGCGCGAGTCATATATTTTTTTATAGTAAATAGTCTCTTTTTCTTTTTCTTCTTCATAAAATTTAAAAGTAAGTGTTGCTGTATGGGCTTTTCTTTCTGTTGCATCCCAACCTCCATAATAGACATGAAATTCTACATCACCATTGAGCATAGGGAGATATTCGGTTATGTCCATGTAGTATATTTTCTCCCATTCTGGACCAAAATAACCTCCGTAAGGAGTAAATGCACGAACTAATTCGTAGAATTGACCATCATGAGGGTTTTTGAGCATAATCATTGTGGTCATATCCCAATCAGCTGGACCTTCGTTCCATCCTCCCATTTTGTAAGTGAGTATAGCACGAGTATATTTTTCTGTGTTTTCAGGAAAATTTACTATTACAACACTATCTTCTTCAAGTCCCCATCCATAAAAATGAAGGCGAATAGGATCTGTTTCTGCAACAAAACTATATTCTTTTCCTACCATAGGATTTTTATCATACCAAGCAGGACGTGAACTTTTGGTAATTGAGCAGATTTCATCACCATACTCGTCAATATTAGAACCATTGTTTGGATTACAATTTGTAAATAGTATTATTGCTACTATTAACGTAAATAAAATTTTAAGAGTTTTCATAGATTTTATTTGTTTAATAATTTATTTGGCAAAGATAGTAAAAATTTGTGAATTACTAGTTGTTTTATTATAAAATTTAATGTGAATTGTATCCGAAGAGGTCTATTTCGATGATATAGTTAGCAATGCCTTCGGCTTTGAGGTCGTTTAGTTTTGATTTGAAAGGTTCGAGGTCGAAGTCGATTGTTAGGATTCGGTTGGTTGGTATTTGGTGTATTTCCCAATAATCAACTTTGAGTGGTAGTCCTGGTCCCCAGTTGGCACGTCCCATTTTGTAGTTTCCTTTTTGGTAGTAGTTTGTAATATTGCTTTGGAATATTATTTCGGTGGTGATGCTATCTCCATTTAGTATGATGGTGTAGCGACTATCATCGAATTCGGCTGCGTTTATTGCTTGTTGGTATTCAGGGCGATTAGGAAATATACCTGGGTCGGCACCATGTCCGCTGATGCTGACTTTCATGAGTAGTGACTTTACGTTGTATGGGATTTTAACTTCACGTTTACCAAGTCGTTCTGGAGCTTCGATAGATGCACTATCAACGCCATATGCCCATGAGCGATAACCTATGTTGCTAGATGCGCGTGAGTCGTAGAGTTTGTGATGAAATATTATATCTTTTTGACGAGGACCTTCGTAGAATTCAAAACCAAGTGTAACAGTGTGTGCTCGTTGCTCGGTTGCATCCCAACCACCATAATAGATAAGAAATTCAGTATCGTTAGTGAGCATTGGGAGGTATTCGGTGATGTCGATGTAGAATATTTTTTCCCATTCGGCATCGAAGGCTCCTCCGTATGGGGTGAATGCGCGAACAAGTTCGTAGAGTTCACCACTAATTTTGTCCTTGAGCATAATCATGGTAGTCATATCCCATTCGCCAGGTCCTTCGTTCCAACCTCCCATACGATAGGTGAGAATGGCACGATTGTATTTGTCGGTTGATTCAGGGAATTTAAGAGTGATGAGAGAGTCTTCGTCGAGCGACCAACCGAAAAAATGTAGGCGGATGGTGTCGGAAGTTACACTGAAATTGGCTTTTGTCGTTGCCAATGGATGTGTGTAACTCCATGATTTACGATCGGTTTTGAAGAGTATGGAGTCTGGACTTATTATTTCTGGCTTAACGAAAGTAATGCTGTCGAAGCTATCGTAGGCATCGATGATTTCTCCATTTTTCCATACATAAATTTGAGAAAATGTGATAGATGTGATTAATAAAGCTAATAGTGGTAGTACTGTTTTTTTCATGGAAATATTTTTTTGCAAAGTTAGTTATTTAATTTATAATTCATAACTTATAATTCATAAAATTTTATTAACTTTGCAAATTAATCATTGCACAATGCATAATGCATAATGCACAATTGAAAATCAATAAAATAAGATATGAAAAATTTTAAACGTACGTTGGTTACTACGGCATTGCCGTATGCAAATGGTCCAGTGCATATTGGACACTTGGCAGGAGTGTATGTACCTGCAGATATTTATGTTAGATATTTGAGATTGAAGGGCGAAGAGGTGTTGTTTATTGGTGGCTCGGATGAGCATGGGGTACCTATCACAATCAAAGCAAAAAAAGAGGGTGTTACGCCACAAGATATTGTTGACCGCTATCACGGCATTATCAAAAAATCGTTTGAGGAGTTGGGTATTTCGTTTGATATCTACTCGCGTACAACATCGAAAATTCACTACGAAACAGCAGCTGAATATTTCAAAAATCTCTATGAAAAAGGTGAGTTTGTAGAGAAAACTTCGGAACAATATTATGATGAAGAGGCGGGTCAGTTCTTAGCTGACCGCTATATTACAGGTACTTGTCCTCACTGTAAAAACCCTAACGCATACGGCGACCAATGCGAGGCTTGCGGTACAAGTTTGAGTCCGCTTGACTTGATTGAGCCTAAATCGGCTATTTCTGGTTCGAAACCTGTGTTGCGCGAAACAAAACACTGGTATTTGCCATTGGATAAACATGAAGCATGGCTCCGTCAGTGGATACTCGAAGAGCACAAAGAGTGGAAAACAAACGTGTATGGCCAATGCAAATCGTGGATTGACATGGGCTTGCAACCACGCGCGGTGAGTCGCGACTTGGATTGGGGTGTGCCAGTGCCAGTAGAGGGAGCAGAAGGTAAGGTGTTGTATGTTTGGTTCGACGCTCCAATTGGTTACATATCAAATACAAAAGAGTTGTTGCCAAACGACTGGGAAAAATGGTGGAAAGACCAATCTACACGTATGCTTCACTTTATCGGAAAAGACAATATCGTATTCCACTGCATCGTGTTCCCTGCGATGTTGAAAGCAGATGGATCGTATATCTTGCCAGAGAATGTGCCAGCAAACGAATTCCTCAACCTCGAAGGCGACAAGATTTCTACATCTCGCAACTGGGCTGTTTGGTTACACGAATATTTGGTAGAATTTCCAGGCAAACAAGACGTGTTGCGCTATGTGTTGACAGCCAATGCGCCTGAAACAAAAGATAATGACTTTACATGGAAAGACTTCCAAACACGCAACAATAGCGAGTTGGTGGCTATCTTTGGCAACTTCATCAATCGTGCTTTGGTGTTAACACACAAATACTTCGAAGGCGTAGTGCCTGCTATTGGTGAGTTGACTGATTACGACCGCGAAACATTGAAAGAGTTTGCTGATGTGAAAGCAAATGTAGAGTCGTATCTCGATAACTTCCGTTTCCGCGATGCACAGAAAGAGGCAATGAACTTGGCGCGCATCGGTAACAAATATCTTGCAGATACAGAGCCTTGGAAATTGGCTAAAACAGATATGGAGCGTACAGCTACTATCTTGCACATCGGATTGCAAATTGCGGCAAACTTGGCAATTGCGTTTGAACCATTCCTTCCTTTCTCGGCTCAAAAATTGCGCGACATGTTGGGCATGGAGACATTCTCATGGAACGACCTTGGCAGCATCGAACTCTTGAAAGTGGGTGCACGATTGGGCGAAACACAATTGTTGTTCGACAAAATAGAAGACTCGGTAGTAGAAGCACAAGTGCAAAAACTTCTTGATACTAAAAAAGCCAACGAATTAGCAGCATATAAACCAGCCGAAGTGAAGCCAAACGTGGCATTCGACGAATGGGAGAAGACTGATATCCGTGTGGCTACAGTGTTGGAATGCACCAAAGTGCCTAAAGCCGACAAATTATTGCAATTTAAATTGGACGATGGCATGGGCGGTCGCACAATAGTGTCGGGCATCGCTCAAAGCTATCCTAATCCAGAGGAGTTGGTAGGCACACAAGTGTTGTTTATCGCCAACTTCGAGCCACGTAAATTGAAAGGTATCATGTCAGAAGGTATGATACTTAGCGCAGTAGATGCCGATGGTAAATTGGTGTTGTGCCGTCCGAGTCGTGAGGTGAAACCAGGATGCTCGGTGGGATAATTTTAGTTGAGAATTAAGAATTGAGAATTGAGAATTTTTCGCTTCGCTCAAGATTCTTGCTTTGTATGAAATATTATTATTTTCAAAAAAATATTAACAATTAATCACTAATCACTATGGCTTTTACTAAATCAAAAGACAAAAAAATTGCAGGTGTTTGCGCTGGTATTGCAGAACACTTTGGTTGGGATGTTACAATGGTACGTATTGCATATCTCCTTCTTACATTTTTGACAGGTTCGGCTTTAGCATGGATTTATTTAATTTTAATGTTCGTATTGCCAGATGCAAAGTAAAAGATTATTATCTCTCGACATATTGCGGGGTATCACCATTGCCGGAATGATAATGGTGAATAACCCTGGGTCGTGGGGCTCAATTTATGCTCCATTGCGACATGCAGCGTGGGATGGTTTGACACCAACAGATTTGGTGTTTCCGTTCTTTATGTTCATCATGGGCGTGAGTATGTACATTAGTTATAGCAAATTTAATTTCCAATTTTCGGGTGGAACATTCGTTAAACTATTGCGTCGCTCGTTGGTATTGTTTGCTATAGGTTTGTTTTTGAATTGGTTTGGCTTGATATGCCGAGGTATGGTGGCTTTGCGCGACTCGGATATGAATTGGTTTTTGCGCCTATGGGATGCAGGATTTCTTCATTTAGAGAAATGGCGCATAATGGGCGTATTGCAACGTTTGGCGGTGGTCAGCTTCTGTGGCTCGTTTATATTGTTGACCGTGAAACAGAAATTATTGCCATGGTTAATAGGTGTTATTTTGGTTGGCTATTCAGCATTGATGATAATGACAAATAGCCTTGAATTGTCGGCAGAAAACCTTGCAGCTCGAGTTGATTTAGCAATACTTGGTGATAGCCACATGTATCATATTAAAGGAATTGCACTCGATCCTGAGGGTTGGGTTTCGACTATACCTTGTATAGCGCACGTGTTGATAGGTGTAATGGCTGGGGCATTGATTATGGGCGTTAAAGACAATCATTTGCGTATCGAACGTTTGGGCTTGTTGGGTGCTGTGATATTGATGTTCGGATTCCTTTGGGATTATGCAATGCCTATTAATAAAACATTATGGTCGTCGTCGTATGTATTAGTTACATGTGGTTTAGCCTCGCTATTATTGGCTGTGTTGATATGGCTTATTGATGTGAAAGGCTACAAAGCATGGACTATGTTTTTCGAGACATTTGGTGTTAATCCAATGGCTATATTTGTATTTGCTGGGTTGTTTGCAAATCTTATTTCGAATATTGGATTTACTACAGAAGCAGGTAAATGGATTAGCCTCAAAGGGTATCTTTATGCTGATGTGTTGTCGCCAATGTTTGGGCCAACATTAGGGTCGCTTGTGTTTGCGTTGATGTTCATTGGTTTCTGCTGGTTGGTGGCATTGCCATTGTATAAGAAGAAAATTTATATAAAGATATAGTCGATAGTCAACGGTCGATAGTTAATAGTTAAAATATAGGCGGACAATCCATCCCGGGTTGTCCGCCTATTTTATTTAGATTTTAGATTTTGCTGTAATTATGGTTTTCCTCGTATTCCTCCCCTGTTATAGGGGAGGTGTCCGTAGGACGGAAGGGTTAATTTGTTGACTATATTTTATTTTTTGAAGTAACGATTGTAGAGACCTTCGAAACCTTTACCGTGACGAGCTTCGTCTTTAGCCATTTCGTGAACAGTGTCGTGGATAGCGTCGAGGTTGCGTTCTTTAGCAATACGAGCGATGCGCATTTTATCTTCACAAGCACCAGATTCAGCGTTCATACGTTTTTCGAGGTTAGTTTTAGTATCCCATACAACGTCGCCAAGAAGTTCAGCAAATTTAGCAGCGTGTTCAGCTTCTTCCCAAGCATAGCGTTTGAAAGCTTCTGCGATTTCAGGATAACCTTCGCGATCAGCTTGACGGCTCATAGCGAGGTACATACCAACTTCAGTAGCTTCGCCCATGAAGTGAGCATTGAGGTCGCGAATCATATCTTCGCCAGTGCCTTTAGCTACGCCGATTTCGTGTTCAGTAACGAATTGGAGTTTATCAGTTGCAACGAGTTCTTTGAATTTTTCAGCTGGTTGTTTGCATTGTGGACAAGTAGCTGGAGCAGCGTCACCTTCGTGAACATAACCGCAGATAGTGCAAGAAAATTTTTTCATAGTTGTAATTTTTAGTTAGTTATTAATATTTTAAATTTTATTTAAATAATCCTTTAATTTTTTCGAAGATAGATTT
>JAZLDO010000041.1:0-4943 GCA_045614825.1 Candidatus Aphodosoma sp.
TAGAAACTGATGAATTTGGTAATTGGACTAAAGTAGTAGGTAAAGAAAAAATCAAATACGATTCAATTTACTTGGATGATACTGAGGGTTATGTTGTTTATATAAGAGAAATTATCTATCATTAACCAACAACCTCAACAACTTTGGCACGATAATTGCATATAAGAAAAACATAACACATTAAAAGATTAGAGAAATATGGCACAGAACAAAATGAATTGGATGATTGAGAAGTTTAATAACAACACAATGGATTATATCATCCATAATACCAATGAGAAAAAAGGTACAATTGTTGCTCCCACAGGTTTTGGTAAAAGTGGTGTTATGTTTTCCGATACCATTTATCATATTATGAATAGTAATGCAAAGAAGATGGTATTTCATTATGCGTTTCCAATTTTGAAATTGGGTGTGCAATCTATGGATGATTTGATTTCAGTATTATCAGTCATTTTCAAGGATAAGTGTGATAATGGTGAATTTATGTTTTTCATCAACTCTTCTGCTGATGGTAGGGATTATAATCTTAATGGTTTGAATGCAGACACTAATCGTTTCGAATACGATATTGAAAAGTTTGAGAAATCAATGACTGCAAAATATGCTATTGTTGTTTCTTGCTTTGATTCTATCTATAAATTTGCTGACAAAGTTGATTACCTCAACAATTTTGCAACTTTGGTTACATACATTGATGAAGCACATCTTATTGTAAATGAGACAAGAGATGATAAGAAATATGAAGAACTTACTGAAGATAAAAAAGTAAGATGGAATAGCCTTGAAAAACTCTGTATGGGTGAGTATCTTTATGCTCTTACTGCAACACCCGATAAAGAGATTACTGCAAACATTAATCGTTTGGCTAATAAAAACAATCTTACAGAGTATATTATCAATATCAAACCAAGTTCGCTTATTGAAGCTAATGTTATTCTACCCGTTAAAATGTACACAAGTAGAGTAAACAATGACAAAGAGGTAGAGAAGATTACTGATGAGCATTGTATTATGTTTATGGAAATGGTAAAAGCTGATTTGCCTAATATTAAACATAAAATTCTTGTGACTGCATCTAATACAGAGCATCTTCGCAATCTTCAAAATGCCCTTTCAAATAAAGGCTACAAAGTATTCTCTACTTGTTCAAGAGATGGGGCAACTTATAGTGAGAATGATGAAATGGTAGATATTGATGAGGTAAAATTCATTGATGAAGTGGATTCATATAATGATGATTGTTTTGTAATTCACATCAAGCAGTTAAGACAAGGCATTGATATTAAGACTATCACAGACATTATTTTCTATAACTCATCAAGAGTATGCGATGGTGTAAAAAGAACTATTGTTCAGACAATTGGGCGTTCTCTTCGACCCGCAATTGATGAACGAGGAAAGATTATTGAGGAAAGAACTAAAAAATATAGTAGTGCTTTGTTCCTCATTGGTGACGATGATTTTGAGACTGTAGAAAGACAGATGTTTGCATTTGTTATTGATTACTATGGAATTAAAGGTGTGTCAGCATTCACCAACGATGTTACTAAAAATCACGGAGAAACAGGTAAGACAAAAGGTATAATTAATGTTTTCCCATCAAATACGGGATTTGGTAATGATTATTTTGATTGGAGAGCAATTATGATTGAAGAATTGCTTATGAATATTGGGGAATATATCAAAAATGTTATCAAACCTCGTTATGATATGGCTCTTCGCCTTACGGGTGGTAAGCCAAGTAGAAATCTTATCCCAACTGCACTTGCAGAAGTGAAAAATAAGTTTTCTTTATGTGATGGTGAACACAATACTGCAATTTTGTTATCCGATACAGAATTTATGGATGCGATTGCTAAATTATTTGAAAAATATGAGGTGATTTAACCTCATATTTTTTTTATTATGGCACGATTGTTGTTATATACATCTGTATAAAACAAAAGTTATGGAAAAGACAATAGATAAATACAAGACTTTCATTTCAAATGAAGTTGAAACTTGGCGAAATCGTTTAACTTGGATGGGTATTGATGGAAGAACACCAAAACACACAACAACCATCTGTAAGTTTTTCAATGAAACAGAGTATTTGAACGATTTGTTAAATATCAACGAAGTAAATAAACTATATACTGCATTGTGTAGTCTTGCTGATAAATATGTTGGTTGGGTACAGAGTAAAGGTAATAACTACTCTAAACGAGAATGTAATGATATGAGGAATTTCTTCGTGGGTGCGATAGGAGAATTTTTCTTTGTAGAATTACTAAATGAGGTGCGATGTCTTTATATTCCACTTCCCGAAAGCAACGAATATAACAGATATGATTTTCACTATGTTTCACCATCATTGTCAACAGATAGAGATTTCGGTATTGATTTAACGGGAGTAGCCAATGACATTCCGTGTGTATTCCAAGTAAAATTTTGGAATCCATTTGGTAGAGAAAAGTTACCAATTGAAGTATTTCAAAAAGCAGATAGCGAGGGTAGTAGGAATAAGTTCATAAACCAAGAGGATGATAATAATATATTTCTGTGTTGGTTGGGAACTGAAGAAAGAGGTGTTTTCCCTCTTAAAGATAATAAAGCATACAAAAATAAAATAGTAATTGTTGGATGTAGAACATTACAGGCATCAATAAATCAAAAAAATCAACTTTTTTGGGATAATTTTTTTGAAAAAATAAAAAAAGTATGTATATTGGCATAGTTTTTGTACAATGTTAAAACAACACTTAAAAACCAAACAAAATGAACACTGAAAATATTAAAGAGATTGTAATCACAAACGAAATTCCTTTCACTTTTCCAAAAATTGAAAAATCAAAAGGTGATATGCTTATCATTGGCAATTTTGATGGCATCTGTGGTGAGTTTAGTTGGAATGGATTTGGAATGGGTGGATTTTTTGATGGTGCATTTATAAATTGTAATAATTTGATGACTATTGCCGAAACCTTAAAAAGTGGTAACAGAATTGTTCTTGCATCTTCAAAAAATACAATTAGATATTTTCAGAGAGTTGTCTATAATCTTATGGATATTGGTGTGTTTGGAGATGAACTCACCAATAAAGAAAAGAAGAAGATTTTCAATAAAGTTTGGCCAATTGATACTACTGATATTTATACTTATACATACAAGAAGTATAATGCTACTACAAGCAAAAGAGAAAAAAGTGCGACAGATAACATTGACAGAATTGTATTGAATAAGATTTATAAAAGAGTAGATAAAATGAAATTTGATGTAGTTATTCAAAATCCACCATATAACGGAAGTCTTCACCTTGATTTTCTTGAAAAAGGACTTGATTGCCTTACTGAAACGGGTAAGATGGTTATCATTGAACCTGCTACTTGGCTTATCAATGTAAGAAAAAACGGAAAGGCAAAACGATACGATGCAATCAAAGAGAGAATCAACGGACACATTGAGAGTGTTGTAATTGAGAATCTTAATAAGGAATTTGGCACTGCTAATGATACACCTTTTGCGATAACTACTATTGATATGTCAAAGACATTTGACGCTATTGATTACACTTGTTGTGGTGAGCATAAGGTTGTGAAGTCTGTATATGATTGTAACCTTGTTGGTAACTATAATACTATTTGGAGTATTTTTGAAAAAGTGCAGTCATTTGGTGATATGATGTCAAATCATATTTTTAACCCTAAAAATGACATACAATATGAAGCATATTTAAGATATTGGAAATACCAACTATATGCGTTGGGGTCAAATTATGGTAATGTGGTAAATCAGTATAACGATAAAACTATCGCTGTATATCGTAACTTACCTATTGGTGAATATTTCTCATCTTATGTTGATAGTTTGTTTTATGGTGAAGTAAGCGGTAATAAACCTTTAAGTCGTAAAGGTAATTTATGTGATTGCTTATGTGGTAATAAAACTGAATTGGAAAATTGGACTTATAATGTTAGTAATAATAAATTGTTTTTATTCTTGACAATTTGCACAATTTTTGACAAGCATAATGATGCTACCAATTTGTTTCCGTTTTTAGCAGATAAAAAATATACCAATAATGAAATTGAAAAGTTGTTTAATTTTACAAAAGATGAAATAAATTTAATAGATAGTGTGTTAAAGAAATTTCATTATGATAGTCCTTGGTTCAAGAGATATATGTGTGGCAAAGATTCAGTAACCGATGAAGAGGTAAATAACTTTATTGCAGAAATATCAAAGTAATATGTTAGAGAACGATATAACTGATAAAAGAAAAGAAAGACATCACATTACGCAAGAGGATTTTACTCCGAATGTGATTGTTGAAATGATGTTGAATAAACTCCCCAAAAATACCTTTAGTAACTTTAATAGAAAAGTTCTTGATAATTCTTGTGGTATTGGTAACTTTCTTGTTGAGGTACTAAAAAGGAGGTTGGAATTCTGTAACACCCCTCAAGATGCTATTAAAGCAATGAAAAGTATCTATGGTGTTGAATTAATGGCTGATAATGTGGCTGAATGTAGACAAAGGTTATATGATACAATTGTTGATAAATTTACTGATTTATCAAAAGATGTAGTAACCAATTTTAATATTCGTGCAGTTATTAAAAACAGAATTGTATGGAATAATTCATTAACATTTGATTATAAATGGAAGAAATTCCGTACATACGGAAAACACGATAAAAACATTAATTTCATTGAAATTCAAAGGGCAGAAGATACTAAATATCCTATGTGGTATAAAGAAGACATAAATATTGTTGAACCATCTTTATTTGATTTTGATTAAAATGTATCTAATCTTAATATAGTGTGTTTATGGTTAATTTTTCCGTGCTACGATGTGAATTGTGGCACGGATTTTGCATTTAGTTATATTGTAATCACTTAAACAAAACAGATATGGAGAGAATAAAAGTCGATTGGGATAACAAGGAATACGATGT
>JAZLDO010000042.1:0-4197 GCA_045614825.1 Candidatus Aphodosoma sp.
CCTGGTGCTGAAGAGTATATCATCGAGGCTCTCGAATGGCTCGGTATTAAATTCGACGAAGGTGTGTCGTATGGTGGCAACTATGGTCCATACCGCCAAAGCGAACGTCGCGATATCTATCGCAAATATGTTGACCAATTGCTCGAATCTGGTCACGCCTACATCGCATTCGATACTCCAGAAGAGTTGGAAGCAAAACGCAACGAGATTGCAAACTTCCAATACGACGCTTCTACTCGTATACAAATGTCTAACTCTCTTTCGCTTAGCAAAGAGGAGGTGGATGCTCGCATCGCTCGTGGCGAACAATATGTTGTTCGTGCTAAAATCGAACCTAACGAAGAGATTATCGTTCACGACATCATCCGTGGCGATGTACACGTCAACTCTTCTATCCTCGACGACAAAGTACTCTATAAATCAGCCGACAATCTCCCTACATACCACTTGGCTAACATCGTTGACGACCACTTGATGGAGGTATCACACGTTATCCGTGGTGAAGAGTGGTTGCCTAGTGCTCCGCTCCACGTGCTCCTCTATCGTTTCTTTGGTTGGGAAGACACTATGCCTCAATTTGCTCACCTTGCTCTCTTGCTCAAACCTGATGGCAATGGTAAACTCAGCAAACGCGATGGCGACCGCCTCGGTTTCCCTGTGTTCCCTCTCGAATGGCACGACCCTAAATCGGGCGATGTTTCTTCGGGCTACCGCGAAAGTGGCTATCTCCCTGAGGCTGTTATCAACTTCCTTGCCCTCCTCGGTTGGAACCCAGGTAACGACCAAGAAATCATGTCGATGGACGAACTCATCGCACTCTTCAAACTTGAACGCTGCTCGAAAGCTGGTGCTAAATTCGACTTCGAAAAAGGCCGTTGGTTCAACCACCAATACCTCCAAATGACTGATAATCGCACTATTGCCGAGCTCTTTATGAAAGATATCGAAACTGCAGGCGTAGAAACTACTATCGAAAAAGCCGAACAAGTGGTTGGCTACATGAAGAGCCGCGTAAACTTCGTTAAAGAGTTGTGGCCTCTATGCTCATTCTTCTGGATTGCACCTACATCTTACGACGAAAAAGCTGTGGCTAAACGCTGGAAAGCCGAAACTCCTGCTATGATGGCTGAATTGCGCGAACTTATGGCTGCTTGGGACAACTACGACAATGCCGAAACTACCGAAGAGTACGTAAAACAATGGTGCGAAGCCAAAGGTTACGGACTCGGCAACGTGATGAACCCATTCCGCTTAATGCTCGTAGGCGAATTGAAAGGCCCTCACATGTTCGAAGTAACAGCAGTCCTCGGCAAAGAAGAAACCCTCCGCCGTATGGACGTAGCGCTTCAAACAATTAAGAATTAAAATTTTAAAGATAGGAAGACTTGTTTTTTCTTTTAGACAGAATGACATAAAAACATAATCTTGTTTCTAAACATATGCCTCGCTATGCCTATGGCATATCTTGGCAAATGAATGACAAACTATATAAATGTAACTAAATATGTCATTAAAGTCGAGATTTTTACGAAGTAAAAAGCAAGACCATTATGTAAATAAAAAATATGTTTTTATGTCATTATGTCTAAAAAATTTTCATGTCTAAAAGAAAATTATGAATTACGTTAAAGTTACTTTCCGCACTGAAGATGTAGAAGAATGGGCTAACGACCTATTGGCTTCTATGTTGGGCGAAATAGGCTTCGAGAGCTTCGAAGAAACTTCGCGTGGTATCATTGGCTACTGCCCTGCCCCTTCGTTCGACGAGGCTGCAATGAAACAAATCGTAGCCGAATTGCCTATTGCCGATGCATCTCTAATCGCATATCGCATCGAGACTATAGCCGACCAAAACTGGAATGCCGTATGGGAACAAAATGGTTATGAACCAATAGAAATATCAAGCGAATGTATTGTTCATGCATCAAACAAAGAGATTTCGCGCGACTATAAATACGATATTATAATCAATCCCGTACAATCTTTTGGCTCAGGATATCACGAAACCACACGCATGATTCTCAACTATTTGTTGGAGATGGATATCGACGACAAAGCCGTTCTCGACATGGGTTGTGGCACAGGTGTGTTAGGTATTCTTGCATGTTTGCGTGGAGCTGGTAGTCTCGTAGCTATCGACATTGACGAGTGGTCGTGGCGCAATGCCATCGAAAACATCGAGGCTAACGACATCGAAGGCGCAGAGGTCGTACTTGGCGATGCATCGCAACTCGCTGACTACCCTAAATGTTTCGACATCGTGCTTGCCAACATCAACCGCAACATCTTGCTCAACGATATGGAAGCATACGTCAGCACAATGACCCCAGATGCCTACATCATCATGAGTGGCTTCTACCTCGACGACCTTGCGATGATACAAGCCAAAGCCGAATCACTCGGCCTACGCTACATCGACCACCGCACCGACAACGACTGGACCGCAGTGCGCTTCCAAAAGTAACCATAACCCAATAAATACAAAATGAGGCTGTTTCAAAATATAAATTTTGGCACAGCCTCTTTTAGTTATAAAAAAAACTTTGCTGTCCGATAAAAATAAACTCCGTAGGAGTGATATATCATAGGCAGTGGTGTAAACCCCTGATGTGAAAGATTACATATAAAATAAACGCCGTAGGTGCGATAGATAATTAATAATTTATTACGTTAATAAACAACAATATATCTCTATCACCCCGCTGGGGTTTATTGTGGGAATGGAATATCTTATCAGGGGTTTACACCCCTGCCTGGGTTCTTTCGTCCCTATGGGACTTTTCTTAAAATAAGCATTACTAATTACGAGCCCCTTTTCACAAAATTTTTAGCAAAATACACATTGTGGATGTGTATTTTTGCGTTCGCTCCTTGACTGTTTTCTTGCTTGCAGGTTGCTTGAAGGTTGCTGTTGGGTAGTACACAATGAAAGTGTGTATTCAAGCACAACAACGTAGGGACGCTCGGCTCGAGCGTCCGAACGAGCAAAGCGAGTCCAACATAGGAACACAGCGTACTCCGTCCGATGACCCGAAGGGGCAAAAATAATATTTATTATCGGTCTGCCGACCGAACGGACGCACGAGCCGTGCGTTGCTACGTTGGACACATTTAGAATTGAACTAATATTATTTTTGTTTTTTCATAAAAAAGTACCTTTTTTATTTTGTTATTAAAAAAAAGTGTTGTAAATTTGCAAAGTTTATACGCATACATTATTTATATATTAGATAGCACTAAGTTGTAAAATAATTAATAACAAAAATATATATATCATTATGAACACAAAACTTCAAGAATTGACCGACAAAATCTATGCTGAAGGCGTAGAGAAAGGTAAAAATGAGGCTGCAGAGATTGTTGCTGCGGCTAAGGCTGAGGCACAACGCATCAAAGAGGCTGCAGAGGCTGAGGCTCGTCAGATTGTAGAAAAAGCTAATGCTCAAGCTGCTGAGACTACTAAAAACACACAATCGGAGTTGAAACTCTACACAGAACAATCGCTCAATGCGTTGAAAACTGAAATCACTAACCTCATCTGCGACAAAGTGGCTTCTGACTCGGTGAAAGCGGCTACTGCTGACCCTAAATTCATGCAAGCTATCATCGTGGCTATCACTAAGGTGTGGGTGAAAGAAGGTGCTGTAGAAATCGAAGCTAAAGATGCTAAGGCTCTTGAAGAATATTTTATCGCTAACGCTAAAGATGTGCTCGAAAAAGGCGTGAAAATCAACGAAGTGAAAGGTATGAAAACTGATTTTGCTATCGCTCCTGCTAATGGTGGCTACAAAATCACTTTCGGCGACAACGAATTTATCGCTTACTTCAAAGACTTCCTCCGTCCTAAACTTGTTGAACTTCTTTTCTAATAGCAAAATTTGTTATTTTTAAACATAAGTACAGATTTTATCTTTACTGGCTTTTAATTTTATTTCCTATTTCATAGTTCATTAAGGACAATTTCTATTCTAAGTACAAGCCCTAAATCATAAGGAAATTGATTTAATAAAAATGTATGTACTTAAAAAAAATAGATATGCGAACAAATAGATTAAAAAAAAACGCTAAAAATTATTCTCCTTACAACAAAGAAAATATGTACTTCTGTTGAAATAAAAAACATAATAACGAAATGAATTACTATTGCTATATTGCGGGCTTGCCCGACATACAGATTGATAATCAGAAATCGATTCC
>JAZLDO010000043.1:0-2763 GCA_045614825.1 Candidatus Aphodosoma sp.
AAATTAAAAATAAATTTTTATTCTGCTCTCGGCTTGCTCCAACTTTGCGAACTTTGCAATAACCTACGAAGTTGGGCAGCGCCTTGACATAATTAAAAATAAATTTTTATTCTGCTCTCGGCTTGCACCAACTTTGCGAACTTTGCACCCCCTTATTTTTCGCAAAGTTGACGTATTTTTTCCTGAAAAAATTGACATTTTCCTAGATTTATTTACACCCCAAAAATACCTCTCAACAGTACAAAACTGTTGCAAAGATCCCCAAAAACCCCCCCTACCTCAAAAATGACGTATTTTTTTTAAATTTTTTCTTGCTTATTTTCAACAAGATACAAACGATTTTAAAAATTCTTTTTCAAAATAGCCGAGAAAACAGTCAACGCACTTTTGCGATGTTGTATATTTGCATCGTTTTTTTAATAATTACATTACAAACTTTTCACTTAAAATCATTTCTTAAACGCAAATTACCACAAATTATCCATAAAACACAATACAATAATTTATGAGTAATTAATGAGAATTTACGTTAAATATTAACATCTAAAATCATTTTTTATGAAAACAAAAACCATCACTAATTTTGCGTTTGAGGTTAAAGATCAATTGCCTCAACTTCTTCAATCTGTCGTAAACCACTCAGCTTCGCCTGCTGAAGCGGATATGATGCTTATGGGCGCAATAACCACTCTGTCGGCTACACTGCCAAACGTCTATGGCATCTACGACCAAAACACGATTTTCCCTAATCTCTACCTCTTTGTTAATGCTAAAGCTTCGGCAGGAAAGGGTCGCCTTAATATGTGTAAGAATCTTATTAAGCCTATCCTCCAAGAGCATCAATCAACATCTGACATTCAATCGCTGCTGCTCCCTGCCAATAGTAGCGCGACGGCTATTTATCAACAACTTGCGCTCAACAATGGACATGGTCTCATTTTCGAAACTGAGGCTGACACACTGAATATTGCTATGCGCAATGGTTTTGGCAATTTTTCGGATGGTCTGCGCAAAGCCTTCCACCACGAATCGATTAGTTATTTACGCCGCAAAGAGAACGAGCGAATAGATGTCAACGAACCGCATCTCTCGATCGTACTTTCTGGCACACCTAAACAGTGTCAAAGACTAATTCCTAGTGCTGAAAATGGTCTTTTTTCGCGTTTTGCTATCTTACATCTCGAATCAAACAACTCATGGAACGATGTTTTCTGCACGAAGAATGAGTCGAATACACTTGCTTATTCGCTACTTGCTAATCGCATCTACGAGCTCTACAAACGCCTTCGTTGTGCCGAAAAACCAATTAAGTTCAAGTTCACCGACAAACAAAAAACTCTTTTTAATCAACATTTCAACGGCATACAACAATCATTTATCGACGACGATAATTTCACGGCTTCTATTCGTCGCATGGGGCTTATTACCTATCGCATCGCAATGATTCTCAGCGCTCTTCGCCTCGAAAACTGCGATTATCTACCAATGACACTTCAATGCTCCAACAAAATATTCGAGGTTGCACTAACTATCTCAAAATCGCTATTACAACATGCTATGTTATTCTACTCATCGCTACCCGAAGGCGAAGAGGCAGCAAAACAGCATACTCAAAAAGAACAGCAAAAAAGAACTCTCCTGCAAATGATGCCTTCGCAGTTCTCACGCAAGGAACTGGTCAACATCGGTCACACATTGAACATCAGCGTCCGCACTACCGATACCTACCTACGCGAATTTATTGCCTCGCAACAGGTTGAGAACATCGCTTATGGTGTATTCCATAAAATAGAACGTCAAGAGCAATCGGCATAATACAAAAAAAAACTCCGCTCTCTTGATTGAAGAGGCGGAGTTTTGTACGAGGAGTATAATGTTACGAGATTACACTGTTTGTTCGATATTCCAAACGAAGGCACGAACGCCAATTTCGCGGTTACGAAGGTCGAGTTTGCGAACTGCAGAGAGCAATGATGCTACATGCTCGTCGGGCACTACAGTAATCACTGCTGAGTTCATCTCTGGCCAAGTGTGAGTTCCGCGACGTGGTTCGCCTGTATTAGATCCACGACCTTGAACTTGTTCGAAGAACGTGAATCCACGAATGCCTAATTCATCGAGCATATATTCTACACGCTCGGTGTTGGCTTGGTTGAATATGATTAATACTGATTTCATTTTAATGAGGAATTAAGAGTGAGGAGTGAGGAGTTATTACCCCTCTCAACCTTTTACTCCATATTTTTTACTATTTCAACAATTAAATACTAATTCTTAATTGTTAATTCTTAATTGTTAATTGTTATTATCTTCTGGCACGTCGTTTTCGTCGATTTGCATGAAGATGAAGTTTTTACGATTTTCGGCTTCTTTGTTGCGATCGCCATGACGGCTTGTGATTGCATAAAGGATTGGCACAATAATCAATGTTACGACTGTTGACACCAAAAGACCACCGATAACTACAATACCAAGAGGTTGCCACATCTCAGAACCTTCTGATTGACTCAATGCCATAGGCACCATACCAAGGATTGTGGTGAATGCTGTCATCAATACCGGACGAAGACGTGATTGACCTGAAAGTGCAATAGCTTCGTTGAGCTCATAACCACGCTCACGCATCAAGTTGGTATAGTCCACAAGCACGATACCATTCTTCACTACGATACCAATCAACAAGATAACACCTAACGCACCAATCATATCGAGCGACACGCCTGTGATGAACAACGCCCAAATTACACCAGGAACAGCCATAAC
>JAZLDO010000044.1:0-23163 GCA_045614825.1 Candidatus Aphodosoma sp.
ACTACATTGCCGTAGAGTATTATCTCCATATATTCGCGCGCATATTGTAGCGTATTTTCGCTCGCTCCGAAAAATAGCAATATCTTGTCTAAAAACAACAGCGATACCACCATAAATGCCACTCCGATAATGATATTCAGAGCTACCACATTGCCCAACGCCTTGCGAGCCGAAGCATAATCTTTTTGCCCCAATTTCACCGACACAATCGTGCTTGCACCCACTCCGACCAATGCGCCAAACGCTGCCGCCAAGTTCATAAATGGGAATGTAACAGCCAATCCCGATATTGCCAACGGACCCACACCTTGACCAATAAAGATGCTGTCAATCATGTTATATAACGACGATGCTGTCATTGCAACAATCGCTGGCACAGCATATTGTCGCAACAATTGCCCAATCGGCTCAGTTCCTAATGTAGTTGGTAATGCCATAATTTCGATAGGTTGATTTTTAACAGAAGTACAGATTTGTCTTTTTGGGTTAGAGGTTGTAGAAAAAAGAAGTTTGTGATATTTTTTTTAATTTTCTTTTAAGTACAAGCCTTGTGATTACCTGGTTTGGTGATATTTTAAGATTTAGGGCATGTACTTAAAAAAAGTAATTGTCCTATTTTTAATCACAAAAAGAGTACTATATTTTGTAAGCGAATGACGAAAAGTTTGTACTTATGTTAAATATAAAAAATCAAAGTGAGCGCAATACATCTAACGACTTCAATTCTCCAAATTCCGCCATATGCAACTTATAGTATTTAATAATGTAGTCCAATATCTCATTCCGTTGGCGGCGGTTCACCTCGTAGAGATATATCGTTTCATAATCCATGCGTAGCAAATTTGCCAATGCCACAGTTGCCTCGGGTAGCAGATAATTAGCATGCAACGGCAATCGGCGCACAAAGCATCCATTCTCCAAGTCGAAACACACGCCCGAGTCGAACCCCTCAAGATTAGGAAAAAATCCCAAATAGTGAGTCAACTTAATCAAGAAAATCAAATGAAAATTTGCCGCACCACGCTCAATATCATTATATCGGCATATCGACTCATAGAGGAAATCAAACAACCGCTCATCGCGTTGCATCGAGCGCAAAGCATGTTGCAAAAATTCAGCTAAGAATTGCGCCATCAGTACCTTGCCTGGCTCCATCATCAGCCGTTCGCATCCCGGCAGAGCCACACACTCCGTCACGTGCATCACCTGTTGCGACGGTCGCCCATGTAGTTCCACCGACAACAATGTCAATGGCTGAATATGCGACAGTCTCACCTTACTCCTCCGACCCACCTTCACCGACGTAACAACATACCCCAACTCGTCCGTAAACAAATTGAGCATATAGCTATTGTCGCTATACAACGTCGATGTCAGCACAATCGCGCTCATTTTGTTTGTTTTTTGAACAGAAATACAAAATTATTTTTTTTCGAGATAAAATGGTTTGTTTGGAATTTATAAATTTCAAAGGTAAATTTGTTTTTTTTAAGTACAAGCCTTATGGTTAATAATTTATGATTTAGTGTTTGTACTTGGAAAAAATATTTATCCTGGCAAAATTATAAAATACAAATTACATTTTGCAAACCATTAAATATAAAACTTGTACTTATGTTAAAACATTACAACATTGCAAGCGCCTCATTCTCCTTCGCAATCATCTCAGCCCTCAACTCGGGTGTTTGGTCGTCCTGACCGCAAAGATGCAAAATCCCGTGTATCAACACGCGGTGCAACTCCTCGTCAAACGTCACCCCAAACTCCTCGGCATTACTCTGCACAGTGTCCAATGAAATAAAGATATCACCATTCAAAACATCCCCTTCGCAGTAGTCAAATGTAATAATATCAGTGAAATAGTCGTGTCCAAGGTACTCATTGTTCACCTCCAAAATCTTTGGATCGTCGCAAAAAACATAAGCCACTTCGCCTACTTTTTTACCATACTTCGCCGCAACGGCCTTAATCCATGCATTTGTTTCGCGTTTGCCTATCTTTGGCATCTTCACGCCTTCTGTATTATATGAAATCATAATAAAAATGATTAAAAAATATCACGAAAAATACAATAACCCCCTCCCAACTCTAAATATACTATACAGCAACCTTCAAGCAACCCTCACCCTACCTTCTCAACCCCTTCTAAAATACAATAAGTCCCCCTCAAAATCTCCTCAAAAAAGCAATCACAAAGATACTAAAAAAAAACAATAAATTCAAATAAAAAATAGCAAAAAATCAAACTCGCAAAAAAATATCTATTTACATCTATTAACTATCAATTTTTTTTTGTATCTTTGCACTTTCATTAAATAGTCTAATAACACAATTGTGCATCGCATAATATAAATTGTGCATTGTGCATTGTGCATTGTGCATTGATTAAATATGGCAACAAAGTACATTTTCGTAACCGGAGGCGTAACATCATCGCTCGGTAAAGGCATCATCGCAGCATCGCTTGGAAAACTTCTCCAAGCTCGTGGTTATAGAGTTACTAACCAAAAACTCGATCCATATATCAACATCGACCCAGGTACTCTCAACCCTTACGAGCACGGCGAATGCTATGTGACTAATGATGGTCACGAAGCCGACCTCGACCTCGGTCACTACGAGCGTTTCCTCAACGTGCCTTCGTCTAAAGCTAACAATGTTACATCTGGTCGCATATATCAAAACGTAATCACTCGCGAACGTCGTGGCGATTTCTTGGGCAAAACTGTCCAAGTTATCCCTCATATCACTGACGAAATCAAACGCAACGTAAAACAACTTGGCAATACTGGCAACTTCGACTTCGTTATCACCGAAATTGGTGGTACTGTAGGCGATATCGAATCTTTGCCTTATATCGAAAGTGTGCGCCAACTCCGCTGGGAGCTCGGTAGCGACTGCCTCTGCATCCACCTTACTTATGTGCCTTACGTGGCTGCTGCGGGCGAACTTAAAACTAAACCTACTCAACATTCTGTTAAAGAACTTCAACAAGAAGGAGTTCAACCTGATGTACTCGTCCTCCGTGCCGAACACCCAATCACTCCCGAAGTTCGCAAAAAAGTTGCTCTCTTCTGTAATGTAGATCCAGAAGCCGTTATCGAAAGTGCCGACGTGAAAACTATCTACGAAGTTCCTGTTCGTATGCAACAAGAAGGCCTCGACCGCGTGGTACTCAAACGTCTCGGTCTTGACCCTGAAGCTACTGTTGCCGATATGGACCAATGGAATTTCTTCCTCAATAAACTTAAAACAGCTGAAAAAGAGGTGAAGATTGCTCTCGTGGGTAAATATGTGCGTCTCCCAGATGCCTATAAATCAATCATCGAGTCGCTCATCCACGCTTCTGCTTACAACGATCGCAAACTCAAACTCGACCTCCTTCTCTCTGATGATATTACAGAAGATAATGTTGAGGCTACTCTCAAAGGCTACGATGGCATCCTCGTTGCTCCAGGATTTGGTGAACGTGGCATCGAAGGCAAAATCGTTTCGGCTCGTTATGCCCGCGAAAATAACATCCCTACACTCGGCATCTGCTATGGTATGCAAGTTATGGCCATCGAATTTGCTCGCAATGTGTTAGGTTACAAAGATGCTCACACTGTCGAAATCAATCCTAATGCTAAACACAAAGTGATTGACATGATGGAAGAGCAAAAAACTCACCTCGACAAAGGTGGTTCTATGCGTCTCGGTGCTTATGCATGTAAAATTAAAGCAGGTACACGCGCTGCCGAAATCTATGGCAAAGAACTCATTCAAGAGCGTCATCGTCACCGCCTCGAATTCAACAACCAATACAAAGCCGAATTCGAAGCAAACGGCATGATTGTTTCAGGTGTTAACCCAGACACCCAACTTGGTGAAATCATAGAGGTCCCATCTCACCCATGGTATGTGGGCGTGCAATTCCACCCAGAGTACTCAAGTACAGTGCTTAACCCACACCCACTCTTCCTTCAATTTGTTAAAGCAGCTGCCAACAAATAATGTTTATCTATAACAAAACAAAAGAGACGCAATCCGTTGCGTCTCTTTTTTGTGTATGCTATTGATTTATACTCTAAAATCACTTGTAATACCACTATTGCACATCTCAATATTTTTTTGTAAATTTGCACTCTATTTTGTAATGTTAAAATTAAGTATGGGGAGCAAGTCTCGTTACTCGCTACTCGCTACTAAAAATCTATAAAATAAATGGATAAAAACACCGTCATAGGCTTAGTCCTAATCCTTGCCGTAATATTCGGCTTTAGCTGGTTGAACCAACCAAGCAAAGAAGAACTTGCTCGTCGCCAACATGTGCGCGACTCTGTCGCTGCAGCTAATGAATCTGCATATCTTGCTCAACTTGAACTCGAACGTCAACAGGCAGTTGCCGATTCGCTTGCTGCTATTGGCGAAGCTACTCTCGATTCTGCTCGCCTTGTGAAAACTTATGGCTATTTTGCAGCCGCTGGCGTTGGTGTAGAAGAGCAATTTACTGTGGAGAATGAGAAAATCCGTCTCACTTTCTCTAACAAAGGTGGTCGCGTATGCGCAGCTGAGATGAAAAATTACACTCGCTACGATTCTCTCCCTTTGATGCTTTTTGCTAATGATGAAGCATCTCTTGCATTTACTCTCTTTACAAGCGACAATCGTATTATTAGTACTAAAAATCTTTATTTCCAACCAACCGTTAGCAAAACTGACGATGCTCAAATCGTAACTATGCGTCTTGCTGTAGATGCCGATGCTCATATCGATTTTATCTATACAATTCCTAACGACGATTTCATGACTTCGATGGAGATTAAAGCCCACAACATGGCTCAATATCTCTCGCCTAATACTTCGTCGCTTGATATGCAATGGCAATCGCTTATTCGTCAAAATGAGAAAGGTCGTAAATTCGAATCTCGTTACGCAACTCTTAACTATAAATATGTTGCTGACGATATGGAGCGTCTTTCTGAACTTCGCAATGATTCAGAAAAGCTTGCTGGCAAAGTGCGTTGGGTGGCATTCAAAGACCACTTCTTCAGCACTATCATGATTGCTGATGATGCATTCACTGCTACAGCTGTCGAAACTGAAATTATGCCCGATCGTTCTGAGTTTATCAAACAACACAAAATGGAAGCAAGCATTGCGTTTGACCCTAATGGTATTCGTACTACTAAATTCCATACATACTATGGCCCTAACCAATATCGCGTGTTGAAGTCATACGATCGTGACCTTGATGGCGAAGATAAACTCCGTCTTCAACACATCATCCCTATGGGTTGGTCGCTTTTCCGTTGGATTACAACTTGTGTAATCATTCCAGTATTCAACTTCCTTGGCAAGTACATCGGTAGCTATGGTCTTATCATCTTCTTGTTGACTATCATCATTAAGTTAGTGATACTTCCGTTCACATTCAAATCTTATATGTCATCGGCAAAAATGCGTGTACTTCGTCCTCAAATCGAAGAAATCAATGCTCGTATCCCAGCTGAAAAAGCAATGGAACGCCAACAAGCAACCATGGCTCTTTACCAAAAAGCAGGAGTAAGTCCTATGAGTGGCTGTCTTCCAATGTTGTTCCAAATGCCTATTTTGTTTGCTATGTTTAGTTTCTTCCCAACAGCATTCGAACTTCGTGGACAATCGTTCCTTTGGGCTGACGACCTCTCTTCTTACGATGCTATTCTCTCTTGGGATATGTATATTCCGCTTATCACACCATATTTTGGTAACCACATCTCTTTGTTCTGTCTTTTGATGACAGTTACAAACATCATCTATACAAAAATCAATATGGCAACAACAGGCGCAGGCGACCAACCTGGTGCAGGTATGATGAAAACTATGATGTATATGATGCCTGTGATGTTTATGTTCATCTTTAACAATTATGCATCTGGTCTTTCTTACTACTATTTCGTATCACTTTTGATTACAATCATTCAAACATACTTGTTCCGTCTCTTTGTTGACGACAAAAAAGTGCTCGCTCAACTCGAGAAAAATAAAGCAAAACCACAAAAAAAATCTGGTTTCATGCAACGTCTCGAAGAAGCACAGAAGGCACAACAACAAGCACTTCGTGAACAACAAGCACGCCAAATGAAGTCAAACTCAAAAGGCAGACACTAAAATTAGTTAGTAGTGAATAGTTATTAGTGATTAACGGTTTTATGGTTAATAACTAATAACTATTCATTAATCATTAAAATTTGCCCTTGTAGTTCAACGGATAGAATAGCGGTTTCCTAAACCGTAGATTCGAGTTCGATTCTCGACGGGGGTACAAAAAAGAGCAGTAACAATCTCAGATATGAGGAGTTACTGCCTTTTTTGTTTTATTTTTGTCCGTTAATTGTCCCCCATAAAAAACTTGATATTTTCGATGAGGCTATAAAAAATCCTGATGAACTTAATCATCAGGATTTTTTGATTTATAAGAACTATGCGTCTTTTTTGAGGGTGAAGTTCTATTATTTTGTGATTTCGCTTACGGTTTGGGCGAGGTTGAGGAATGCTTGACCTGTGAGACTGTGTGGGTCGAATGAGATTGGGGCTCCGGCATCGCCACTTTCGCAGATGCTTTGTACGAGTGGAATTTGTGCGAGAAGACGGATGCCTCGCTCTTCAGCCAATTGTTTGCAACCACCGTTGCCGAATATGTAGTATTTTTCGTCTGGATGTTCTGCAGGAGTGAACCATGCCATATTTTCGACTAAGCCGAGAATAGGTACATCGATTTTGTCGGTTTGGAACATTTGGAGACCTTTGCGAGCATCGGCAAGCGCGACTTGTTGTGGTGTGCTGACTACAATGGCTCCTGTGAATTTGAGTTCTTGTACAAGAGTGAGGTGGATGTCGCTAGTGCCAGGTGGGAGGTCAACAACGAAATAGTCCAACTCGCCCCAGTCGGCATCGTTGATGAGTTGTTTCACAGCATTAGAAGCCATACCTCCACGCCATATAAGCGCATTATCAGGGTCAACAAAGAAGCCGATAGAGAGGATTTTGATGCCGTACTGCTCGATAGGTTGAATGATATGGCGACCATCTTCGGCAAGACGAGCAGTAGGCTGTGCATCTTCGATACCAAACATTTTAGGCACAGAAGGACCGAAGATGTCGGCGTCGAGAAGACCTACTTTGTAGCCAAGATTGCAGAGCGACATGGCAAGATTGGCGGCTACGGTAGATTTGCCTACGCCACCTTTGCCCGACGATACGGCGATAATGTTTTTAACGTTTTCCATCGAGTTAGTCTCCTTTTTAGGAGCTACGTATGGAGTTTTGATAGCGATGTTGCCCACGATTTCTACCTCAGGACCGATATATGTGAGGATAGCTTGTTCGGCAGCTTTTACGAGCGATTTAGCAAATGGGTCGTTTGCTTTTTGAAAGATGATAGAGAACGACACTTTGTTGCCTTCTATGCGAATGTCGTCTTCGACCATACCCGACTCGACAATGTTTTTGCCAGTGCCAGGATAGCGCACATGTGTTAGTGCTTCGAGAATTAGGTTTGGATAGAGAGTCATATTTATTAAATTCACAATTCACAATGCATAATTCACAATTTTATTACCTAATACAATTTTTTTAGTTTTTTAAGGTAGAATAATTGTGTATTTTGCATTGAGCATTTTGCATTGATTAAAGTTCTACGCGGTAAGGCATGATTGCTTGGGCGCCTTGTGGAATGAGGAGTGAGGAATGAGGAGTGAGGAATGAGAGTTCTGAGTTTGAGAGTTTTGATTTGAGAAGGATGGTTGTGAGACTCTCGCCTGTGAGGTCTTCGAGGAGTTGGGTGAAGGCGTGTTTTTGTTTTGGGTATTCGGCAACGGCATAGTTGTCGGTTAGACCAGCTTTTGTGGCAGCAATGGCGATAGCTTCGTTTAATCCGCCGAGAACGTCAACGAGTCCGAGCTCGAGAGCATCGGCACCAGTCCATACACGACCTTCGGCTACGCGCTTGATGTCGTCGTTAGAGGTGTTGCGGCCTTCGGCACAACGAGAGATGAATAGTTCGTAGCCTCGGTTGATATAGTTTTGAAGTATGACGCGCTCAGAGGTAGTCATTGGGCGCATAGTGTTACCAAAATCGGAGAGTTCGTTAGTTTTGACAGTGCTGAAGTTGATACCGAGTTTGTCGGTTACTCCAGCAAAATTAGGGAACATGCCGAAAATGCCGATAGAGCCAGTGAGTGTAGTAGGCTGAGCAACAATAGTGTCGGCAATGCAACTCATGTAGTAGCCTCCCGAAGCAGCATAGTCGGACATAGAGACGATGAGAGGCTTTTTAGTGCGGAGTTGTTTGGCAGCAAACCACATTTGTTCAGAGCCAAAAGCACTACCACCAGGCGAGTTGACGCGAAGGACAACGGCTTTGACATCATCGTTGTCGGCAAGGCGATTGAGTTCTCTGACAATTTTTTCGCTATTCATTTCGCCTTCGGCACCAGAGTCGATGTCGCCAACGGCGTAGAGGACAGCCACTTTGTTCATAGAGAATTTGTCGGTAGAAGGGACCGATTTCATCTGTTTAAGAGAGACTGATGTAGCATCTTCGCCAAATTGTTTTTCGAGGAAAGTGGTCATTTCGTTGCGATATTTAAGTCCGTCGATTAAGCCAAGTTGTACGATGTCAGCTGGTTCGCCAAACAACATACCTTCGTTGACAAAGCGATTAACATCGTCGGCAGATATAGAGCGAGAAACTGTGATGTCGGCAATCATTTCAGACCAGATGCCATTGAGCATTTTCTCGTTTTGGAGGCGGTTAGGTTCGCTGATTTCGTCGAGGATATAAGGTTCGACAGCACTTTTGAATGTGCCGACCTTGAAGATTTCCATTTTCACGCCAAGTTTGTCGAGAGCTTTGCGGAAGAATGGTATTTGAGTAGCCATACCGACTAAACCAATAGTGCCTTGAGGATTGAGAAACATAGTGTCGGCAACGGATGCAACCCAGTAGGCAGCTTGCGAGTAGTTGTCGCCATAGGCATAGATTGGTTTGCCAGACTCTGCCTTGAAATTCTCGAGAAGCGAGCGTAACTCTTGGGCCGAAGCTGGAGATGCAGATAGAGAGCCGCAGTTGAGATATACGCCTTTGATTTGGTCGGAAGCGACAGCTTTGTCGAGCGCAGAGCGGATGTCGTTGAGACCAAGTGGGGTAGGCTCGTCATTGATTTGAGCGAGGAGGTATTCGAGACCGTCTTCGTTGACGCGTTCGGTGAGCGAACCGGTGAGGTTGATTTTGAGTACAGAATTGTCTTGTAATGTGGTTTCGGTTGAGCCGATAGATGCAATGGCTCCGAGCATTGCGATAGATACGATGCCTGATACGACAGAGAAAAGTATTAGTGCAACGAATACGGCAAGAGTGGTTTTTAAGAAATTTTTCATATTACTTAGAATTTATTTTTTAGACATGAGAATATGTTCTTGGTTAGGGGTGGCAGACCCAGTCCATTGTCTGTTGACTTTATTTATTGGTGATTTTTTGGATGAAATCGTCGAGGAGTTCGCAATGTTTGAGGCGGCCATGATCGAGACAAACGCAGTCGAAACGTCCGATATTGCAGAGCTTGCGATCAGGGAGACGATAGATTTTTTGAATGAATACATATTTTATGCCCTCTTGACGGAAGTCGAGTTCGCTGACGAAAGAGTCGCCCGAACGGAGTGGAAATTTGTATGACATTTCGACGCGAGCCACGACGAAGTCGATTTGTTGGTCGTGGAGGGCGGCGAAACTGATGTTGTTTTCGATGAGAAACTCGTGGCGAGTGTGCTCATAATAGTGTTGATAGTTGGCATTGTTGACGATACCTTGTAGGTCGCATTCGTAGTCGCGTACGCGGAATTCTAGAGAGTATAGCATAGAGATTTTTTTTTTAACAAAAGTACATATTTTCTTTTTTTGTTTGAGAGTTATATTATTAGTTTGATAGATTTAAAATTATGTGATATTTGCAAGTTTTCTTTAAGTACATGCCTTGAAACTAATATGATTTAGTTTGTATAAAAAAATAATTTATTCCTTTGAAAATTAGAAAATACGCACTAAATGTGTAAGACAATATAATATAATTTGTACTTATGTTAATTTTTGATTCTGATAAGTGTTAGTCCATCGCGCAAAGGTAATATCACTTTTTCGACGCGCGAATCGTTGGCAATGAAGTCATTAAAGGCCTTGATTGCGATGGTTTGGTGGTCGTTGTGGGCTGGGTTGTCGATGAGGACTTTGCCATCCCAAAGGGTGTTGTCGGCAAGAATGATGCCACCTGGATTCATGCGAGGAAGGAGCATATCGTAGTATTGTTGATAGAGGCGTTTGTCGGCATCGATGAATGCGAGGTCAAAAGTGCCTTCGATTTGTGGTATGATGTCGACGGCATTGCCTATGTGGAGGTGGACCTTGTTGCCGTGAGGAGCAGATTGGAGTTGCTCGCGGATGAAGTCTTCGAGTTCGTCGTCGATTTCGATAGTATGTAACTCTCCATCAGCGGGTAAGCCTTCAGCCATACAAAGAGCAGAATAGCCAGAGTAGGTGCCAAGCTCGATGATACGGCGCGAGCGAGTCATTTCGACGATGAGTTTGAGTATGCGGCCTTGCAAGTGGCCCGACATCATGCGAGGATTGATCATCTGAAGATGAGTTTCGCGCACTACGTTGTCGAGGTATTCGGGCTGACGCTCAGAGTGTTGCTCGATGTATTCGTCGATTTGACGATTAGGGTCTTGGGCGTATTTTTCGGCTTGGGATAGTTTCATTTTTTTTATTTAAATTTAAACAGAAGTACACAATTAATTTACTGGTTTACAAATTATAATTTGTATTTTGTTTTTTTATCGGGATAATATATTTTTTTAAGTACAAGTTTGATTATTTATCCCTACAATATGATTCAGGATATGTATTAAAAAAACAATATCAGCTAGCAGAAACTAAATAAAACAACTAAACCATTTTATCCAATAACTATATTTTGTACTTTTGTTAAGAAAATTATTCTGTATATATGAGTGAGCTTAGTTGGTCGGGGTTAAAGATGCGTTGGGCGAGCGATTGTAGGTCGGATGGGGTGAGTGAGTCGATGAATTGGAAATGCTCGCTGTCGGGTTTTAGTTCGATGCCATGGAGGTAGGCTTTGCTGAGTCCGAGGATGAGGTTCTCTTTGTTTTGATTGCCGATGAGCACTTGTCCGCGGAGTTGGCGTTTGGCTGTGGTTAACTGATTGTCGTTGAGCGGAGTATTTTGTAATATGTCGAGCTGTTGCATGCAGAGGCGTTTTGCCTTTGTGAGATTGCGAGGGTCGCACCCGAAGTAGATATTCCATACGCCAGTGTCGGTGTAGTTGGTTACGTTGCTTTCGATTGTATAGCAGAGACCATTGCGCTCGCGGAGTGCGAGATTGAGGCGCGAACTCATGTTGGGACCTCCGAGTATGTTGTTAAGTAGGAGCATAGTAAGTCGCTCGTCGGAGGTCATGCTGATGGCTCGATTGCCTATTATGCAGTGGGCTTGGTAGGTGTGGCGAGGGGTGGTGCGATGAGCAGGGGTGTAGGGTTGAGGGGATTGGCGATGAGTGAGGAATGAGGAGTGAGGAGTGAGGAATTCTTGCATACCCCTCTGGTCTTCGACCATCTCCCCTAACTTAGGGGAGAATTTAGTGGTAGTGAAATATTTTTCAATCTTTTTTACGAGCCAATCGAATTTGATGTTGCCCATGACAAAGATGACCATGTGGTCGGAGGTGTAGTTGCGATGAACGAATTTGCGCACTTTTTCGGACGAGAAAGATTCGAGGCTCTGTTCGGTGCCGAGAATATTGCGACCGATTGGGTCGTGAGGGAATAGTAGTTCTTCGAATTCGTCGTAGATTAGTTCAGATGGTGAGTCGTTATAACTTTGGATTTCGTCGAGCACTACGTCGCGTTCTTTTTCGATTTCGTTTTCGGGGAATGTGGAATTGAGCACTACATCAGCAAGAAGTTCGAGTGCGCGATCGGTATATTCATTAGGCACAGTGGCATATATATATGTCTCTTCTTTGGTGGTATAGGCATCGAGTTGTCCGCCAATGCTCTCAAGACGGTTGATAATATGCCAAGAGCGGCGGCGTTTGGTGCCCTTAAATAGTAAGTGTTCAACGAAATGAGCCATACCACTCTCGTCGGGGAGTTCGTCGCGCGTGCCAGCATCAACAGCTACGCCTACATAGGTAATTGGCATAGTGTCAGGTAGATGCAAGATGCGAATACCGTTGCTGAGAGTGTGAATATTGTGTGCCATTGGAATGTATAGTGTATAGAGTATATAGTTTAGAGTATAGAGATGCAAAGATACAAATTATATTTGAATTTTGAAAAGAATGTGTTTAAATAGTTTTTTGGGGTAATTGAAGGTATGGTTATCCTTCGTATATGTTTCGTATATCCTTCGTAGAAGATAGGGTGAAGGTAGGGTTATCCTATGAAGAGGGTTGCTGTTTGTTAGGGGATAGGTTGCTTGAAAGAGGGGGCGTGTTCCTCGAAAATTTGGTGTTCTCGAGGCTTATTGTTTAATGGGTTGATAATCAATGAAGGTTACATTTTTAAGGACGACTTTCTGTGAAAGTTTACACTTTTAAGGCGGAGTTTTTGTAAAAGTTTACATTTTTAAGGTGGAGTTTTTGGTTGTATGAGAAAAAAGTTGTAAATTTGCAGACTATAATTAATTTGCGGAAATGTGCAGTACCTTGGCATAATTCAAGCATACTTGGTTCTGCTTTCGGTTTGCTATATTTTTGCATGCAAAAGATAGAGGAAATATTGAATAATGAAAAGAGATGCGATAAAATATTTGTACGAATGGAAGTCTCGAGCTAATCATAAGCCTATGATAGTGAGGGGTGCGCGTCAGGTTGGGAAGACTTGGCTTATGCGTGCATTTGCAGAGGAGGCATACGAGAAATATGTTTACGTTAATTTTGAAGATAATGAGTTGATACGTAATGTGTTTGAGCGCGACTTTGATATAGAGCGTATTATTTTGGCGTTGCAAGTTGCCACTGGAGAGATGATTGATAAAGATACCTTGATTATATTCGATGAGATACAAGAGGCTCCAAAAGGATTGACAGCATTGAAATATTTTTATGAAAAAGCTCCAGAATATTCGATTTTGGCTGCGGGTTCGTTGTTGGGAATATCGATGCACGAGACGGTATTGTTTCCTGTGGGAAAGGTGGAATTTATGGATTTGTATCCGTTGTCGTTCAGAGAATTTTTGAATGCTTTGGGGCAATCGCAATTGGTGGGAGTGCTTGAAAAAGAGGATTGGGAGTTGATGTCGTTGTTTCACAACAAATTGGTAGAGTATTTGAAGATATATTATTTTGTTGGTGGTATGCCAGGAGTGGTGATGGAGTATCTTGATACTAAGGATTTTAATCGAGTGAGAGTGGTGCAGCAAGAGATTTTGAATGCATACGACAATGACTTTTCGAAGCATGCGCCAAACAAAGAGGTGCCTCGATTGAGAATGGTGTGGCGTTCGGTGTTGGCTCAGTTGGCAAAAGAGAATAAGAAGTTTATTTATGGTATGCTAAAAGAAGGGGCGAGAGCAAAAGAGTTTGAAATAGCATTGGAGTGGTTGCAGGATGCAGGGTTGTTGTATAAAGTAAATCGCACGAAAGCAGGAAAGATGCCACTCACGGCATACGAAGATTTTGCAGCTTTCAAAGTATTTATTCTTGATGTAGGACTATTGTCGGCAATGGGAAAATTGACATCTCAGATTATATTGGACGGAGATGTTATATTTGAAGAGTTTAATGGTGCATTGACTGAACAATATGTTTTTCAGCAAATGAAAACACATAAAGATATTGACATATATTATTGGTCGGCAGATAATTCGTCGGGTGAGATAGATTTTATTGTACAAAAAGAGGGTGTTATCACACCAATAGAGGTGAAATCGTCGGAAAACTTGCAATCGAAGAGTCTATCGGCATTTATAAAAAGGCATCCAGAGTTGAAGGGGTTGCGTTTTTCGATGTCGGAATACAAAGATCAAGAGTGGATGAAGAATAAGCCGTTATATTCAATATAATAAAAACGAAAAAAATACGTTAAATAAGAGAATGAAAAAGATATTATATATATTTGCAATATTGTTGATAATCACGGGGTGTTCTACTCAAAAGAATACAAAAATGACGCGTGCTTATCATGAGATGTGTACTGATTATAATGTTGGTTTTAATGCTGAAAATTCTTATATTGAAGGTCAAAAAGCTATAAATAATGGGGCAAAAGATGATTTTACGCAGTTGATAGAGATGTACCCTATTTCGTATAAAGAGAATCAGACTGTGGCATCGTCGCAAATGGATCGCACGATAGAGAAGTGTCGTAAGGCAATAAAGAAGCATTCGATTACTAAGAAGCCTGAACGAAATAAAAAGAAATGGAAAGAGCCTAAATATCAGTATTTTTATAGCCAAGAAGAGTTTGTGAATGGTGTGAAAGAGGCATGGATTTTGTTGGGTAAGGCAGAATTGCATAAGGGTGATTTTTTGGGTGCAGCATCTACTTTTGGGTATATTCAACGTCATTATTCGTCGGATTTAGAGATTGTTTGTGAGGCGCGTATTTGGCAAGCTCGTGCATACGGTGAGATGGATTGGGTGTATGAGGCTTGGCAGGTGTTTGACGAGATAAAAGAGAATGATGTTGTGAAGCGTTTGAATCAAGATTATGCTGAGGTGAAGGCCTTTTTGTTGTTGAAGGAAAATAACTACCAAGAGGCAATACCTTATTTGCAGTTGGCGGCGAAAAGGGAGAACAATAAATATTTGTCGTCGAGATTTAATTATTTGCTCGGGCAGTTATATCTTGAACAAAATCAGATAGATAAAGCAATAGATTGCTTTAAATTGGCTGTACGTCAATCGCAAACTTATCCAATGGAGTTTAATGCTCGATTGATGATGTTGCAATGCAATGATGAGGCATGGGAGAAGAATGTGAAGAAGTTGAAACGTATGGCGAAGAATTATAATAATAAGGATTATAAAGACCAAATTTATACTGTTGTCGGCAATATCTATTTGAGTCATAAAGATACGGCAGAGGCAATAGAAGCCTATAAATTAGCGATAGAGGAGAGTACGCGAGGTGGTGTAGAGAAAGCGGCGGTGTTGGTTACATTGGGTGACTTGTATTATTCGCAGAAAGAGTATATAGATGCGCACCCTTGTTATCAAGAAGCTTCGGGAATATTGAATGCTGAACATCCTGATTATAAACGCGTATCTAAGTTGGGCGAGGCATTAGGCGAATTGGCTGTGAATTATAACACAGTAGAATTGCAAGATAGTCTTCAGCATTTGGCGACATTGAGCGAAGAGGAGCAGTTGAAGATAGTAGAGAAGATAATTGAGGAGGTGAAACGTGAAGAAGAAGAGGCTGCGCGCTTGGCAAAAGAGGCTGAGACAAAAGGTTTTGAGGAATCGACTCGACCAAGTATGAGTATGCCAACTTTGGGCGGTACAAAAGATTGGTATTTTTATAATCAGCAGTTGAAAACACAAGGAGCTCAACAATTTAAGCAAAAGTGGGGCAAGCGTGTGTTGGAAGATAACTGGCGTCGAGCGAATAAGGTGAGTACGGGAGCATCTTTTGATGAGTTGGGTGATAACGAAGATGTGGAATTAGATGAAAACGGCGAACCTATTGTCAATGACGAACAGAACGAGGATGATGGTGTGCCAGCGCATCATAAACCAGAGTACTATTTATCGCAAATACCAAAAGATAGTGCAGATATTGCAGCTTCGAATGTAGCAATAGCTGATGCTTTATATGCTATGGCGGGAATTTATGATGAAAAATTGAATGATTGGCCGATGTCGCTTGAAACATATCAAGAGTTTAATCGTAGATTTGCAGATGATGATCGCGAATTAGAGAGTTATTATGCAAGTTATCGCGTTTGTGGCAGATTAGAAGATAAAGACAAGCAAGAGGTTTATCGTCAACGTATAGTAGAGGAATATCCGGAGAGTAAATATGCGGCAGTGTTGTCGCAACCTGATTATCTTGAGCGCACAAAAGAGATGTTGGAAATGCAAGATTCGCTGTATGCTGATACATACGAGGCGTATAGTAAGGGTGAATTTGCTCGTGTATTTGCCAATTATAATAACATGGTAACCAATTATTCGATGAGTTCGTTGATGCCGAAATTTGCTTTTCTTAATGCGTTGAGTATTGGCAAAATGCAACCAGATGATCCTTTCTATAATGCGTTAACAGAATTGGTAGAGAAATATCCGCAATCGGATGTAACACCAATGTGTAAAGATATATTGGCATTGATGAGTCAAGGTCGAGAGGCGCAACAAGGTTCGACACATGGTTCGATACTCGAAAAACGTGAGGAGTTGGCACAAGAAGAGATGATGGATGAGGAATTAAAGAATGCAACATTCTCCGATGATAAGAAAACGGCGCACTATTTGTTGCTTATACCACGTAATGAGTCGGTGAATTTGAATTCGCTGTTGTATGATTTGGCAGCGTTTAACTTCACGAAATTTATGGTCAAAGATTACGATTTGAACAAACGCACATCGGGTGGATTGACATATATTTGTGTTGGCACCGAATCGTATGAAGAAACCGAATGGTATGAGCGCACAATGCTTGCCGAACCAACATTGCAAGGTAGAATCACATTAGACCAAGTGGACCGCATAATTATTTCGGAAGAGAATTTGAAATTGATAGAACAAGGTAAGACTTGGGAAGAGTATAAAAAATTCATAATTCATAATTAGTTGCTTAAAGGCTTATGACATTCGGTTCATAATTATTAATTATAAAAAATCTTCATTTTGCACTTGCAGGATGAAGATTTTTTTATATCTTTGCAGTGTGTAAAATTTAAAATGCAACTTTAAATTTGTCAAAGTTATGGATAACGTTTTAATAGACAGGCTATTATTGTCATCGATTAAAAACATTTTTCAATATTTTTCTGTACTTACGCTCACAGGACCACGTCAATCGGGTAAAACTACACTTTGTAGAAAGCTATTTGCCGAACTGCCATATTACAATTTTGAGGATGCCTCTACGCTATCAGCTGTAAAATACGATCCTAAAGCTTTTCTCGCAAAGCATAAAGAGGGAATGATTATTGATGAAGCACAACGTTTCCCTGAAATTTTTTCATATCTACAAGTTCTTGTTGATGAACAAAATTTTTCGGGAATAGAGAAAAAGAAATTCATAGTAACAGGTAGTGCTAATTTTGCGCTTATGCAACAAGCTTCCCAATCAATGGCTGGTCGCACAGCGATTTTGACTCTTTTGCCTTTGTCGTCACAAGAAATTAGTAATGTTTTTCCTGAAGCTACAACCAATTTGCGTGTTCTTAATGGGGGGTATCCAGCTATTTGGAAAGCAGACGACGAGGGGCGTAATCTGTTATTGAGCAATTATTATACTACTTATGTAGAGCGCGACTTGCGCAGTATGATTAATATTAAAGACCTCACACAATTTAATACATTCATTCGACTTTGTGCAGGACGAATAGGCTCGGAATTTAATGCTTCGACATTGGCAGTTGAGGTAGGTGTCAGTGTGCCAACTATTCAATCGTGGTTTAGTATTTTAGAGGCATCATATATTATTTATCGATTGTCTCCATATTATTCTAACATAGGCAAGCGATTGGTTAAAACGCCTAAATTATATTTTTATGATACAGGATTAGCATCATGGTTGATGGGTATTCGTTCGGAAGAGCAATTGGCAATACATCCTTTGCGAGGAAACTTATTTGAAAATATGGTTATAAATGACTTTTATAAACATTTTTATAACCATGGTGAACGAGCAGATTTCTATTTCTATCGTGATCAAGGGCAGCATGAGGTGGATTTGTTGCAACTACTTCCAGATGGCACATTGAATGCTTATGAAATAAAATCAGGTAAAACATTTCGTACAGATTATTTCGATGGGTTGCACTATTTGCAAAAGGTGCTTGGTGACAAATTAGTTTCTACTGCGATATTATACGATGGCAGCGAAGAACAAATTCAAAAAATTGATTCATATTGTAATTATCGAAATTTTTTACTTCATTTATTAAAATAATCTACAAAAATCTTCATTTTGCACTTGCTGGATGAAGATTTTTTTTATACCTTTGCAGTCGCAAGTCCATGCTGGGAATATGTCAATTTCTTAAAGGGTGGGTTTGCGGACATATGGTTATAGGCGTTTATCGACGCTTTGTTCTGATGTTCTGAAATGTCGCAAGTTTCAAAATTATCTTCAGACTTAGCAACGTTAGATGTCCTACGGGTATGTTATAATCGTACCTATGTGGCGGTGTATCAATATGCATCTCCATGTTGTGGTATAAATATATATAACATATTAGCGTGGGCTTCGCGTTGTTGTTCTAAGATAATGGGCAATGCGACAGCCTCAGAACGTGGAACGACAACAGTCGGAATCCACGTTTTTTTTGTGCCAAAATGTACAACAAAACCCTCTCCCTACCCAACAGCAAGCTTCAAGCAACCTGTGCCGAAGAAAACCGCCATCCACTTTATTTGTACATTTTGAATAAGTAGTTGATTATAATTAACTTAAAATATTAACTTAAAAATTCTAATTATTATGAAGAAAATTTACTTTTTATTGATTGCATTGTTGTGTAGTGCGACAATGGCATTTGCGTATGATGTCGAAATAGATGGCATCTATTATAATCTTGATGCAGAGAATAAAACTGCAGAAGTGACAAGTGGAGATGAGTTTTATATGGGAGATATTGTGATACCTTCTTCTATTGTAAGTGACGGTGTAACTTATTGTGTGACTTCTATTAGAGAATATGCTTTTTGGGGAAATCATATTGATTTTATTAATTCAATTTCAATCCCTAATTCTATTGTTTCTATCGGTAGTGGTGCTTTTATGAATAATTATAATTTTGATGTATATATTTCGGATATATTTGCATGGTGTAAAATTGAATTTAAACCAGAAACTACATCTACAAATCCATTATCCTTAGCAGAAACATTGTATTTAAATAATGAAAAAGTAACAACATTAGTGATTCCAGAAGGTGTTGATACTATTAAATCGCATGTTTTTCAGGGTGCTCCTATTTCTTCTTTTGTTTTCCCTGAAAGTCTTGTTTATGTGGCAGAAGATGCATTTTCAGGTTCTATATGGTGGGAAAATTTACCTCAAGGTTCTATATATGCAGGAAAAGTCTTTTTAAAATATGTCGATTATAGAGAAGACTATGTAGGAGAGAAAGAAACACATATTGATATAAAAGAAGGAACAAAAATAATTGCAGATTGTGCTTTTATAAATTGTTCATCTTTGGAATCAGTTACTATTCCTAATAGTGTAACCAAAGTCGGAGGTGGTGTATTTTATGGTTGTAGCAATTTGAAGTCTGTTGTTTTGTCTGAAAATATGACTTCATTACCTATTGGTAATAAGAAAAATATTTGGGGAGAGTCTTACTATTATGGTTTTTTTGGAAGATGTTCATCTCTCACTTCAATTGAAATACCTAATAGTGTAACTTCGATTGGTGATGAAGCATTTTATAATTGCACATCCCTCACCTCTATCACAATCCCTAATAGCGTAACTGAAGTTGGTGGTGGTGTATTTTATGGATGTGAAAGTTTGCAATCTGTTGTTTTATCTGAAAATATGACTTCATTGCCAATGGGAACAAATAATGGATGGGGAGATTATGGCTTTTTTGAAGGTTGTGAATTACTTGAATCAATTACAATTCCAAATAAAGTTACTTTAATTGGGGAGGATGCATTTAATGGTTGTAGATCATTAATGTCTGTAAAAATTCCAAATAGTGTAACAGATATTGACGGTCGAGCTTTTTATGGATGTAGTTCGTTAACATCTATTGAGATTCCAAATAGCGTAACTTATCTTGGAAGTAGGGCTTTTGCTAATTGCTATTCTCTTAGATATGCTAAACTTGGTAGTGGATTTAATGCTAATGGTGAGGATGGTTATTTAGGAAGTGATCTTTTTTATTGTGTAGATGATTATGTGTGGGTTGGAGATGAAAATGAAGAAAATGGAGAATATATGCTTATGACATCTTCTCTTGATACTTTGATTTGTGAATTTGGTGATGATGCAGAAATTGATATTTATGAAGATGAACACCCTCTTTATGGTACAACAAAACTTCGTTATTTCCAAGGTCCAGCTAAATTGGTGAATACAATTACAGAAGAGTATCAAACTCATTTTACCAATAAATTAACCGAAATTCATATCACTGATGGCGAATTGGATGAGAATGGTTTTAACTATATCAATCGTTCGAAAAAATCGCTTCACACTATCGACCTCGCTGGTACTACAAACACAGCAATCAACGATTTGGCATTCTACGACTGCTATAAATTGGAGAATTTGGCATTACCAAGCAATCTTGAAACGATTGGATTCAAGGCTGTGGCTGAGTGCTATCAGTTGAAAGAGATAAATATTCCTGCTTCGGTGGTAGAAATCAATGATGCGGCATTTGAGAATTGTCGTTCTATCAAATCTATCACTTTCGGTGGTCAAGTAGAGGCAAAATCGTTCGCATCGCGCATGAAACGTGCTGCAGCCAGTGGCGATGTGGCATTGCAACGCATCGGTAACTGGGCATTCTACAACTGCCATGCGTTGGAAAATCTTGTAATTCCAGAGGGAGTGACTGAAGTGGGCGATGCAGCATTCTATGGTTGTACTTATCTCGATTCGCTCGCATTGCCATCAACTACACAACGCATTGGCGACAACTGTTTCGCACTCTGTAGCCGTATGAAACAGATTAATGTGAATGCTATTGTGCCTCCAACTATTTATGCAAAAACATTCTTCGACGTGAACAGAAATATCCCTGTGATTGTGCCAGAAGGAGCTCGTGATGCATACGCAAATGATGAATATTGGGGCGAATTTATCAATGTGATTGAAAGTGATGAAGAAACTAAAATAGAAAATGCAGAAAACGCAAATGTTGCAATATATTCAGTAGGTGGCGTGCTATATGTGGATGGATTGTCGGCAGATTATCAAGTGTTTGACACAAACGGTCGTTTGGTTTACACAGGTCGTGATGCTCAATTGTTATTGCCTCGTGGTGTGTATGTGGTTGCTATTGAGGGTGAGGTTGAGAAAATAGTTTTGTAGATAATAGATTACAGATGATAAATTAGAAAATCGGTGAGGCTATGTGGCTTCGCCGATTTTTTTGTGTAAATTATGTTGTGTGTTTGAAAAATAATGTTTATATTTGCATTAGTTAAATTGAAATATTGTAGATTTACGATAAGTTTCAGATTGTTAGTTGTTTAATTAAATTTAATGCGTGGGAAAATCTCAAAAACGTAGAAATTTGGAGCTGAAAAAATCTCAAAAACGTAGGAAATAGGGGTTTAAAAAATCTCAAAAACGTAGAAAATAAGGTTATGAAGCGTAAAATATATAATGATTTTTTGCAATGGAAACGAGAGCGTAGGGGGGAGGTTGCATTGTTGGTGGAAGGTGCTCGTCGAATAGGCAAAAGTTTTATAATTGAAGAATTCGCTAAAAAAGAATATTCGTCGTATATTCTTGTAGATTTTAGTATTGCATCGCCTATTGTTTTTAGTTTTTTTGAAACATATTCAGATGATTTAGATGCACTTCTTGCAAATCTAGAATTATACTATAAAAAGCGTTTGACTCCGCGAGTGCAAAAGGGTGTGGAGGCTAAATCTTTGATTGTATTTGATGAAGTGCAGTTTTGTCCACGAGCTCGTGCATTAATTAAATATTTGGTTGCTGATGGGCGTTATGATTATATCGAAACAGGATCGTTGATTTCGATAAAGAAGAATGTAAAAGATATAATGATTCCGTCGGAAGAACATGCAATAGAGATGTTTCCAATGGATTTTGAGGAGTTTTTGTGGGCATTAGGGGATGAGATGTTGATGCCATTTATACGTAGTAAGTTTGAAAAACGCCAACCTATGGGTGAATTTCATCGTCGTGCAATGGATTATTTTCGTGAATATCTTATTGTGGGAGGAATGCCTCAAGTTGTGAAAAAATATGTTGAAACCCGTGATTTTGCAAAAGTAGAGGTTGTGAAACGTGATATATTGTCGCTTTATCGTAATGATATACAAAAATATGCCGATAATCAAGAGGCAAAAGTAACTGCTATATTTGATGAAATACCAGGACAATTGCAAAAACATGAGAAGAAATTCAAACTTGCGATGTTGGGTAATAATGCTCGAATGTATAATTATGAGGATGCGTTCTTTTGGTTGTCAGATGCAAAAATAATAAATTGTTGTTATAATTCGACAGAACCAAGTATAGGTTTGAAACTGAATGAAGTGCGTACTACACTTAAGTGTTATATGGGAGATACGGGGTTGTTGATTAGCCATGCTTTTGATGAACGTACAATTGTAACAGAAGAAATTTATCAGAAACTGAAGTTTGGTAAATTAGAGGTGAATGAGGGCATGTTGGTTGAGAATATTGTAGCTCAAATGTTGAGAGCGGCAGGGCATCGTCTCTATTTTTTTAGTAAAAGCTCAGAAATAAAAGAGAATAGGATGGAGATAGATTTTCTTATCTCAAAACCAACAATAACTTCACGTCATAATATATCGCCAATAGAGGTGAAATCTGGTAAAAATTATACTCTCAATTCTTTGCAAAAATGTATTGAAAAATATAAACAGCAAATATCAACGCCATACGTTATTCATGATAAAGATTATAGAGAGGAGAATGGTATAGTCTATTTGCCATTTTATATGACACCTTTGTTGTGATATTTTTTGCTTGTGTGCGTAATAAAATCGGTTGTTTTGCGTTTAATCTAAGAAATAAAAATTAATAAAACGAGCAAAGCGAGTGTAATCTCGCTACTCGCTATTATAATCTAAAATATGAATATACTTTGGGTAGATGATGAAATAGATCTTTTGAAGCCATATACAATATTTTTGGCTGATAAAGGGTATGACGTGGCGACTGCAACGAATGGGCAGGACGCTATAGATATGTGTCGCGATAATATGTACGACA
>JAZLDO010000045.1:0-6030 GCA_045614825.1 Candidatus Aphodosoma sp.
GTCGAAGCTGGCATCCAATTCGAAATGCAAATCTATCCTAACAAAAATCATAGTATTCTCGGCGCAAAAACTCGCTACCACCTCTATACTCGTTTCAACAACTTCTTGAAAAACAACCTATAATGAAGAATAAAAACATATTGCCTATCATAATGATGATTGCACTCTTCTTCATGATTGCATTCGTCACAGGACTTCAAAATCCATTTGGTGTTATTGTCAAATCACAATTCAACGCCTCTAATTTTATGTCGCAGTTAGGCAATTTTGCCAATTTTATAGCCTACGCCTGTATGGGTATCCCAGCAGGACTAATCCTACAACGCAAAGGCTATAAAATCACATCACTTATTGCTGTTGGGGTTGGGTTCTTTGGTGTTGCTATCACCTATCTCTCTGGATTTATGGGCGATGCTACATACGCAATATACCTTTGTGGAGCACTCGTTTCTGGATTTTCAATGTGTATATTGAATACTGTATGCAATCCTATGCTCAACACTCTCGCAGGTGGTGGCAAAAAAGGCAATCAGCTCATACAGATTGGTGGCGTTTTTGGCTCTACAGGTGCCACTTTGGCTCCTGTGTTAGTTGGTATGCTGATGGGCAATGCTGCCAATCGTACAATTCAAGATGCCAATCCTGTACTTTGGATTGCTATGGCTATCTTTGCTCTTGCGTTCTTGGTCCTTTTCTTTATGGAAATGCCCGAACCTCATCTCGCTGATAAAAAAGAGGCAAACAATGAGCAAAAAACAGGTTCTCCATTCTCTTTCCGCCATTTCAATCTCGGAATCGTTGCTATATTCATATATGTCGGTGTAGAAGTCGGCATTCCTAATATAGCCAATCTATATATGACTGCCGATTTGAATATGGATTCAGCAGTAGCAGGCACTATCGTCGGCACATACTGGTTCCTAATGCTCATCGGACGTTTCATCGGTGCTGCCATAGGCGGACAAGTTTCAAGCAAAACAATGCTCACTGCCACTACATCTATAGCTGCAATTTTAGTACTTTGCGCAATCTTGCTACCACAAACTATGGTAAATATGCCTGTATTCAAATCTGATATTTCGTTTGGCATTGCCGACGTTCCAGTAAATATACTACTTCTCATACTCTGTGGCTTATGTACCTCTGTCATGTGGGGCGCAATCTTCAACCTTGCAGTTGAAGGATTAGGCAAACACACGGCTGCAGCGTCGGGCATATTCATGATGATGGTATGCGGTGGCGGAATACTTCCTCTCATTCAAGGTTGGGTAGCCGACAATTTCGGATTCATCAATAGCTACTTCGTAGTACTCTTCGGCATAGCATATATGTTTATATATGCCATAGCAGGAAGCAAAATAAAAAAATAACTAATGAGTATAAAGTATAGAGTATAGTGAGCCATGCGGCATTAAACACTTAACACTTAACGCTAAACACTAAATAACTAAATATTATGGACAAACCTTACGTAATTGGTATCGACCTTGGCGGACAAACAGCCAAATTTGGTATTGTTGACGCACGTGGCAATGTGTTAAAACAAACTGCTATTCGCAGTAACACACAAAACAATCCTGAAGAGTTTATTAACGACTTAGCAGAAGGCATCAAAAAACTCATCGACAAAGAATACGATATAAAAGATATTCGTGGTATCGGTGTTGGTGCTCCTAATGGCAACTACTATACTGGTTGCATTGAAAGTGCAGCTAACCTCACTTGGGCTAAAAATCAAGTAGTTCACTTTGCAGATATGCTTAGCGAGCGTGTTGGTGTGCCTGTAGCTCTCACCAACGATGCTAACGCTGCCGCTGTAGGCGAAATGACATACGGAGCTGCTCGTGGCATGAAAAACTTCATCATGATTACTCTTGGCACTGGCGTCGGCTCTGGTATCGTTATCAATGGCGATGTAGTTTATGGTCACGATGGTTTTGCTGGCGAACTTGGTCATACTTGCGCTGTACGCAACAATGGTCGTATCTGTGGTTGTGGCAAAACAGGTTGCCTCGAAGCATACGCATCAGCTATGGGTGTGGCTCGCACTGCTCGCGAAATCCTCGAACTCACCGACCGCAAAACTCTACTCCGCAATATCCCAGCCGAAAATATCACTTCTAAAGACGTATTCGATGCAGCAATCCAAGGCGACGAAGTCGCTAAAGATATCTTTGCATTCACAGGCCGTATGCTTGGCGAAAAATTTGCCGATTTCGTAGCCTTCTCTGCCCCTGAAGCTATCATCCTTTTCGGTGGTCTTACCAAAGCGGGCGACCTCATCTACAAACCTATCGTAGAAAGCATGAACCTCAACCTCATGCCTATCTGGAAAGGCAAAATCAAAGTCCTATTCTCTACCCTCAAAGAAAGCGATGCCGCTATCCTCGGCGCAAGTGCTCTCGCTTGGGAAATATAAATAAAAGTTAAAAGTATAGTGTATAGTGTATAGAGTATGGCGAGCCATGCGACATTAAACACTTAACTCTTAACGCTAAACGCTTAACTCTTAACTCTTAACTCTATTATGAAACTAACAGACAATTGGTTTAGCACAATGGCTGAGGCCGACAACGAAATGCCTATTTTCGTATCAGGTCGCGACAATATAGATGAATTTCGCCTATCGGGCAAATTCAAAGAACGCGTAGAAATTTATTGGAAATACGACTCCAACCACAATGGGATGCCTTCTGACAAAGACGGAGAATTGATGGAGCAAGTCATCGACGCACTACGCAAAGCTGTCGAAAAAGACAAACTCGCAATTCTCACAGGCATCTACACTGGCAACAACGAGCGTACATTAGTCTTCTATGCACGTACCTCTCGTGTGTTCGGTGAACGCCTCAACGAAGCACTTGCCTCTTTTCCTCAACTACCTATTACGCTCTATGTTGAGATTGACCCCGACTGGAACGAATACCAAGAGCTATGCGAAATCAAACCATTTGCCGAAAGTGATATAAACGAAGATTAAAGTACAAAGTACAGATAAAAAAATAGACCTAACGTATTATGCGTTAGGTCTATTTTTTCATTATTTGTCATTACTGTCCGATAAAAATAAAATTCATAATTTAACCCTCAATTCAACACATAAATGTAACATTAAAGTAGGGACGCAGCGTGCTGCGTCCTTTCAGCCATCAGGCTGACACAAAATAGGGACGCACGGCTCGTGCGTCCAATCGCTCATAAAATCGAAACCTAGAATAGTGAAGCGTCTAAAACACCTAGTTCAGCTAGAAAAAACAAAAAATCGGCGAAGCCAAACACTTCACCGATTCTGAAATTTATTATCCTCCACACATCTTGTCTCCTCTGTTTTAGGAGGAGTCCGCAAAGCGGGAGGGGTATGTTAATTATCTGTAATCTATCAAAGCACTATCTTTTCCACCTCACCACCAATAGCAATCATATACACCCCACGAGGCAATACTATTGAATTTTTGGTACCAGAATAAACCAATTTTCCTACCGCATCATAAACATAATACTCTTTACCGCCGTTATTAACACGGATACCACCATTTTCATAATACACAACACATCTATCATCCTCCACGCTTTCAATATTTGTTAACTGTTTTTCAAGCTCAAATTCAGCTACAAGAGTTACGTTTTGCGTTACCACCAATTTACGAGGATTGTCAGTATTATCATCTGACCATTTTACAAATTCATAACCTTCATTAGCCACAGCTGTAATCGTAATTTCTGTACCATAATCATACTCACCACCACCCAATACAACTCCATTTTCTGCAGTAAGAGTAACCACGTATGGCTTCAACGTATACTCAAATTCAACTATCTCACTTTCGATTCCATCTACAGAAGCAGCAAATGCTTTAATTGTCGTTGCTTTATCAACAACAATAGGCTCTGCATATACTAACGCATTATCGCCACAAGGACAAGAACCATCAAGTGTATAATAGATTGTTACATCTTCGGTGCGGCAATACAACGAAACTTTTGTTCCATAATAAACTGCTGTTCCTGATGCTACAGAAGGATATGGTTCTTCAACTTTATCAACAACTTTAACCAATGTTGTAGCACTAATGTTGGTTCCCTCTACAGCAAAATTAAACGCTGCATTACCTGGCAATTCGCCAACAATAGTTACACTTATTTTTCCATCTGCATCAATTTTCACAGTATCGCGTGATATAGTTGCAATTGTTGAAGAAACAGATTGAATTATTAAATTCTTTCCTTCGGCGGCCTCTGCAGGTAAAATTTCGACCTCAATCTCTTTTGATGAATCATAACTCAAAATCACAAGCGAATCAACTTCTATTGATTTAACCTCTTTAACTATATCAAACGATTGAATATAATCCGATTCCATTTGCATACCCACATAACTTTCAACTTTCTTGCTAACCTTCAATGTTACTTTGTCATCAGTAGAGAAATCAGTTAAAGGGTTAAATCTAACTTTTGAAACATAAGTTATAGTGCTATCTAAATAAGCTTGCTCTTTATTGAGCAAAGTTAGAGTTCCTGCAACATTCTCTCCATTTTGAGAAACTACTATGTTATCAACATTGATAGATTGTATAGTCATATATTTACTAAAATCTATCTCTATACCACTTTCATAAGCTCTCACATTAGCAACTTCTGGATGAACATTTTGCACCATTTCAACATTAACTTCCAATTGAGGAGGAGGCACTGGCAACCATTCACTATAAGTAGTTTGATAACCCTCTTTTTCAAATTTCACTTGCCATAACCCTTGAGGCACATCCCAACGATACATACCATTTTTGTCGGTAAACAATGGATTTTCTTGTGCATAATTTTCAGCATCCCAAAGAACAATGTTTTCTTGTTTGTCACCATACATATCTTCAACCACCTCTTTATAATAACAAGAAGCCATTACCCCTTCCAAACGATTAGATGGAACACCCTCATAAACAAATCCCGATGGATCGTGAATCCCCTCAACTCCAGGACCTTTTGGCTTGTGTTCACCACCTTTTTTCTTTTTATTATCGTCATCATCATCGTCATCTTCGTCGTTATCTTCGTCGTTATCATTACATTTTAAATCAGCCTTTTCTTTACATCGCTCTATTAATAAATTATAAGACATATCTTTTGCCTTATTTAGTGCGTTTTCTGAACATTCTCTTAATAAATCAGAAATTAAACCCGCAAAAAAATCAACAATAAACTTTGCACTTTTATTAATAAGCAAATATCCTGTTATACTAGTAGCCACAGTACTACATGTTGCAGATTCAGCATATTTCACCAATATATTATTTCTATTTTGCTTTGAAACATTAAATAAATTAGTTGCCCTATCTGAATCATATTCACAAGGCAAAATTGACTCTATAAATAAATTCCATTTCTCTATATCTTTTTTTGCAGACAAGATAGCATCAACAATACGATATATATCCTGTCCCATAGACTTAATATCGCTAACAGAACCAAGTGCCTCTCTTAAAGGCAATAGCTTTGCTCCAAGTGCTATCTGTTTTTTACTTAAAACATCAATCCTTCTTTGTCTATACTCACACTCCTGAAGTAGTTTTTTACGACGTTCTTCTAACTTTATTTTTTGATTCCACAATTCACTTTGTTTATACGCATCATCATAAGTTATAGTTTTGTCTAATAATTTTAATTGCTTTTCTACCTCCTTTACATCATTTGCAGTTGCAACAGAAGAAGAAAGCAATTTCGTTTTTTCAGTTTCATGTATTTCTTTCAGTTTTTCTAATTCTTTAACTTTGTCCTCGAAATCATCTATAATATCATCCAAAACGACCGAAACATTCTCCCACCAAGCAACTAAATCATCTGCAATCTCATCCAAACTTAACCCTCCTTCTTTTTGTCGAGACAAAAACATAGAATTTTTTTCTAACGTTTGTTCTAATACCCATGCTTTTTTATTTATAGAATCAACAAAAATATATTGAGACGGAAATGATAATAACAAAATTGAACTACCATCAGTCATATTACATTCAATGATATTAGTAGAATCTAAAA
>JAZLDO010000046.1:0-2198 GCA_045614825.1 Candidatus Aphodosoma sp.
GCTTCGTTCAATGCTGTGTATGAGTCGATATGAGGACATCCGTCGCACAATTTTGGAGGACGTGGAGCTACGAGTGATGGGATTGGCATACCTTCTTTAACTTCCAAACCGAGAGCTTTGCCTACCAAGTTTGGTGACAATTCGCCTACGCGTGGCAATGTGCCATCCAAACGACCTTTAACTGCTTTGCCTTTGTTGAGCATACCGCGGAGAAGACGTTCGTAGAGTGGTTGACCTTCTTCAAGGATAAGCACCTCTTCGCACTCTTCATACAAGCGGTTAATCATAGCCTCAGGCATAGGGTATTGGCTGATTTTCACTACAGGATATGGACATTCTGAGTCACGGAAGTTTTCCATCAAGTAGTTGTAAGAGATACCGCAAGCAATGATACCCAATTTTTTGTTAGGACCATCGATATATTTGTTGAAACCGCTGTTTTCAGCTTCTTTCATCAATTCTGGTTGTTTAGCCAAAAGTTCGTTGTATTGACGACGAGCAACAGCTGGCAACAAGATATATTGCATCTTGTTTTCAGGCATTTTAAGTGCATTTTGTTTAGTCACTTCAGCACGACGAGCAACACCAGCACGAGAGTGAGCCATACGTGTAGTTACGCGCATCATCACTGGCAAGTGGAATTTTTCTGATAATTCATAGCCATAGTGAACCATATCGTAGGCCTCTTGTTGGTTAGATGGTTCGAGGCAAGGGATGAATGCGAAATCAGCATAGAAACGAGAGTCTTGTTCGTTTTGTGATGAGTGCATTGAAGGGTCGTCAGCTGCCAAATAAATCAAACCACCATTAGCACCTGTGATAGCAGAGTTTACGAAACAGTCAGCTGCCACGTTGATACCCACGTGTTTACAGCAGAACAACGCACGTTTACCTGCATAACTCATACCGAGTGCTGCCTCCATAGCTGTTTTTTCGTTAGCGCACCATTCGCTGCGGATGCCCAACTCTTTAGCCATTTTTGAGTCTTGGATAAACTCTGTGATTTCAGTAGATGGAGTACCAGGATAAGCAAATACTCCCGAAAGACCTGCATCAATTGCAGCTTGAGCGATAGCTTCGTCGCCCAACATCAATAATTTTTCCATTGTTATTAGTTTAATGATTAAAGATTAGTTTATATTTTTTTGTTTATATTTTTTAAACAGAAGTACAAAAATTTATTTGTTTAATATTTCTAATCACAAGGCTTGTACTTAAAAAAGTTTTTAGTCCTAATGTAAACTTGAAAATTTAGTAATATATTAGTCAACCAAATAAAAATAATGTATGTACTTATGTTAAGAAAATTTTAATAATTTCTATTGCCGAAAATAGAACTGCCAATTCTCACTATTGTTGCCCCTTCTTCGATAGCGATAGGGTAGTCGCCCGACATGCCCATAGACACTTCGCAGAAGTAGTCGCATCCGTCAAACACCTCATCTTTCAAACGCTCGAATGTAGATTTAATTGCTTTAAATTCAGCGCGTATTTTTGCTTCATCATCAGTTAGCGAAGCCATACCCATCACGCCACAAATCCTAATATGTGGGTGCAACGCAATGAATTCGTCGCTTAATAGTTCGATAGCCTCTTCGGGCGTAAATCCACTCTTACTCTCCTCTTGTGCAACGTGTAGTTCAATCAACACATCTTGCACTTTATCTATTTTAGCAGCGCATTTCTCCACCTCATCAAACAATCGCTCATTGGCCATGCTGTGTATCAATGTCGCATGTGGCACTACCATCTTCACCTTGTTAGTCTGCAAGTTACCGATGAAATGCCATTCAATATCAGTTGGCAACACCTCCACTTTAGCCACAAACTCTTGAGGACGACTCTCAGCAAACACCCTCTCTCCCGCAGCATACGCCTCTTCTATAGCCTCCACAGGATGAAATTTCGATACACACGCCAACTCCACGCCCTCAGGTATCCCTTTTCGTATCTCGTTTAGATTTTCTTTAATACTCATTTTTTATCAAGTTAGTAAATAGTAGATAGTAATTAGTAATTAATCATTTTTGCCTTGAAGCGTTTTGGTTGAAGCGACTAATAAGCGCATTAATTCTTGGCAATCGTTGTAAATGCTATCAAATTCAGATTTGCTTATATAATCGCTTTCGTATAAAAGTTCCAACCAATATTCAGTTTCTGCGCATTCTTTCTGAGCAATAAATAGTTTGGCAGAGAAA
>JAZLDO010000047.1:0-31078 GCA_045614825.1 Candidatus Aphodosoma sp.
GCGAACCTCTTTGAGAGTGTTTTGAATGTCGCTAGGGCGTTGGTTGAGATATACTTTTACGTCTTCCCATAGGCAGAAATAGGTCCAAGCGCGCTCGAAGATGTGGGTGAGCGGAAGGAATGCCATAGAGGTGTCGCTACGCTTGATGTGCACGAGGCGTTGGTCGTGGATGCGCATGGCTTCGAGCAGACATGAGTGAGGGAGCATAACGCCTTTTGACTCGCCAGTTGTGCCCGATGTGTACATAATTATGGCGAGATCGTCGTCAGAGGCTGCTTTGGTGCGTTTTTCGACCGTTTTTTGCAACAATTTGTCGTCGCCTTTACGCATAAAGTCTTCGAAATACATAGCACGCGATTCGCCTTTCAAATCGACAGAAGGGTCAAATACGATGATGTGTTTCAAGAACTTGCTGTTTTTAATTACTTCGAGAGCATTATCATACTGAATTTGCTCGCCTACGCAAAGAACTTCGATTTCGGCATCGTTGACGATGTACTCGATTTGTTGCACCGACGCAGTAGCATACATAGGGACAGATATGGCACGGTTGGCATAGTTGGCAAAATCGACCATAAGAGCCTGAGGCATGTTTTGAGAGCAGATGGCAACACGGTCTTCCTCTTTAACGCCAAGAGAGACCAATGCACGAGCTACTCGTTCTACTTTTTCGTGAAGTTCACGCCAAGTGATTTCTACCCATTTCGCAACGGAATAGTCACGATAATACAACGCTACACGATTGGCTTGTTTTTTTGCTTTAGCGGCAACAAGTTTTGAGAAATGAATTAATTCCATAAAAAATAGTTTATTGTTTAAAGTATAAAGTATAGAGACTAAAGAAATTATAGCATCTATACAATTTTTTCAAATGTCAAGATAAGTTCAATCTTTTAGGGTTTGCAGGGCTTGTTTGGCAGCAGCTTGCTCTGATTCGCGTTTACTATTAGCTACGCCATAACCCATTGGTTTGCTATCAATCATCACACGAGATTGGAAGCGTATTTTGTTGTCCTCGATACGAGTTTCCTCAATAAGTTCATAATAAAACTCTTTACGCTCTTTTTGGCACCACTCCAAAAGCATAGATTTATAGTTTTGCTCTTTACGCAAGAGTTTTTCCATATTTATATGCTTTTTATAAGAACGTAATATGAAATCAGCCGCCACATCATAACCCTTATCGAGATAAACAGCTCCGACTAATGCTTCAAAAAGATTGCCCGTAATATTATTGAAATTGTTATTACCCTTACGCATAACAACGTACTTGCGCAATCCCATTTTTTCGCCTAACTCGTTGGTAGTTTTACGGCGCACAAAAAGGGCACGAGTGGAAGAGAGAAATCCCTCCTTTTGGTTAGGATAATATTTATAAAGCATTTCACTCATAACTGCCTCAAGAACAGCATCACCAAGAAACTCTAATCGCTCGTTGTTCAGTAATCGTCCTTTTTTGTCGCGTTGCGACATAGAACTATGAACGAACGCAATATCATAGAGTTTCGTATTATTTTCACGAAAGCCTAAAAGGTCTTGATATTTAGTTGGTTTCCAAAATTGAATTTTTCTCCAAAATATATTTAACGACTTTAATATTTTACTCTTTTTACTATTTTGCGTTTCTTGTCTAACATCTCGGGAATTACTTCTTGTATCTTTTGTTTCGTATCTCATATCTATTCAAAATCAAAATTTAATGCTTGTTGAGTATCCAAGAGGCGAAAAGTCATTCGATGATATGGAGTTGTACCATATTGCGCGATAGCAGCACGATGCTTTTTGGTTGGATAGCCTTTATTTCCTTTCCAATCATACTGTGGATATTCTTGATGCAAACGACACATATATTCATCGCGATGAGTCTTTGCAAGAATAGATGCAGCAGCAATAGACATATATTTGCCATCACCTTTAACCACAGTTTGATATGCAATGTTTTTATAAGGTTTAAATCGATTTCCGTCGATAATAATATGGTCAAATTTTAGTTTTTTCTCTACTTGCTCTAAAGCACGATGCATAGCTAAAATACTAGCATTTAGAATGTTCATCTCATCAATTTCTTTAGCAGTCACAACACCAACCGCCCAAGCCACCGCCTCGCGCTCAATGATAGTACGCAACTCATTACGTTGACGCTCAGTCAGCTGTTTGCTGTCGTTTAACAAATCATTAGAAAACCCTTCTGGCAACACTACAGCAGCGGCATAGACATCACCCGCAAGGCATCCGCGCCCTGCTTCATCAACACCGACTTCAATGCAATTGGATTTTAAATGATTTTGTAGCATAGATTTTAACTCCTTATTTCCTACTACTTAATAAACGATTTCCATTAAAACACGACCTACGGCATCGAGAGTTGCAGGGTCGATATTGCGCATATCATCGTTGTGAGTATGCCAATAGTCTCCAAAACCCGATTCGGTATCGATCTGAAATTGAATAATATCAATACAAGGAATACCTGCACGAATCACATTGATATGGTCGTCGGTAACACCACCGCCACGTTGATTGACAAAGATATGACTTAAGCCTAAATCGGCAGCTTTGTTCCACACGCGATCTACCACCCAAGAGGCATATTGATCAGAAAAATATTCGCGATAGAATTGTGCACCTTGTGCGCCAACCATATCAAGTAAGATTGCAAACTGCGCTTGATAACCAGGAATATGAGGTCGTGAAGCCCAATATTTAGAACCTAACGCCCAGCCTCCATCAAGGAGTTTTGATTGCGCCCAATCAGGTGCACCCCAATCTTCGAAGTCGAATAGGATTAAATCGACGCCCATTGCTGCATTTTTCAACCCTAACTGACGCGCTAATTCGAGAATTACACCTACACCACTTGCGCCATCGTTAGCTCCGATTATAGGTTTACGACGATTATCTGGATTGATATCATTATCTGCATACGGACGACTATCCCAATGGGCACATATCATAACACGATTTGGTTTGTCTATGCCATACGATGCCACTATGTTGCGAATAGGCATTTTAGAGCCATCGTAAATCATGGTTTCACCTTCTTGAACTATCACAGTATCGGCATTAAAACGATTGAATTGCTCTACAAAATAGTTCAAACAAGCCGCATGAGCCTCAGTATTGGGAACACGAGGACCAAAATCACACTGCGTTTTTACATAGTGATATGCACTATCGGAATTGAAAGTGGGTACAACCCGAGCAGTCGTATTATCTTGTTTTGACTTTTCGGAATGGGATGCGAAACCACATGCCGACAAAAAAGATAATACGATTGCAAAGATAATATATTTATAATTCATCGTTGAACGATTATTTATTAACAACAAAATCGAGAGCTATACTGCTTTGTGCCACTGCGTGCATGTGTTTTTTTACGATATTGCAGTGGTACATATCTTGTTGATATACTTCGAGAGCAGCCCAGTCTTCTACCAATACTTCGAGTATAATGTCGTAAGAACGAGCAGAGTGGAGTTCGTCGCAATTTACTTGAACATCAAGTGCAGTAGGCACTTTACCACGCATTGACAATAATACGTTTTTTGTTTCTTCGATTAATTTAGCTGTAGGCTCCGCCAATTTGAAACATACAATATGCTTTACCATAAATTTAGATATTTAGTAGCGAGATACGAGATACAAGACTTTACTCGCTTCGCTCGTTAATAGATTATTCTTCAGTGTACCAACTTGCGTACATTGCGTAGTTGTGCGCAATTTTTTGGTTTATTTCTTTTGCTTGTTCTGGTGCTACTTCTTTGACTTGTTTGGCTGGCACACCTGCCCAAATAGTATTTGGTGGAACAATTGTTCCACTAAGCACTAATGCATTAGCTGCGATGATAGCGCCTGCACCAACTACAGCACCATCGAGCACTGTCGCACCCATACCGATAAGTGCATAGTCTTCGATTTTAGCGCCATGAATTGTAACATTGTGTCCTACACTCACATAGTCGCCAATCTCAATTGTAGATTTTTGATAAAGGGTGTGAAGCACTGCACCATCTTGAATATTCACGTGATTACCAATACGAATAGAGTTAACATCGCCACGCAATACAGCATTAAACCAAATGCTACAGCCTTCACCAATAATAGTATCGCCAATGATTGTTGCATTATCGGCAAGATAACAATCTTTGCCAATTTCTGGGGTAAAACCCCTAACTGATTTTATAAGAGCCATATTTCGAATTGAGAATTGAGAATTGAGAATTATTATAGATCTATAATAATTAAATATCTATCAAAAAAAGAATAAGCATCTGATTTAGTCCTGTAAAAGAGACTAAACCAAATGCTTATATATACTATTTACAATAAAGTCAAATTAGATTTTTTTGAAAATAACGCTAGCATTGTGACCGCCGAAACCAAATGTATTTGACAAGGCAGCACGGATAGGTCGTTTTTGTGCTTTATTGAATGTAAGATTTAGTTTATAATCTATTTCAGGGTCTTCGTCGCCTTCGTGGAAGTTGATTGTAGGAGGCACAGTGTCATTGGCAACAGCGAGGACTGTGAGCATAGCTTCGACAGCACCTGCGGCACCAAGGAGGTGACCAGTCATAGATTTGGTAGAAGAAATATTCAATTCGTAAGCGTGATCACCAAAGAGTTTTTTGATTGCTTTCACTTCAGAGATATCGCCAAGAGGAGTTGAAGTACCGTGCACATTGATATAATCGATATCATTGATTGAAAGTTCGGCATCTTCGATAGCATTTTTCATAACCATATAAGCTCCATGACCTTCTGGATGAGGAGCGGTCATGTGGTGAGCATCGGCACTGAGACCCCCGCCGACCATTTCGGCATAGATATGAGCGCCACGAGCTACGGCGTGTTCATATTCTTCGAGAATAAGAGCAGCACCACCCTCGCCAAGCACAAAACCATCGCGGCTTTTAGAGAAAGGACGAGATGCAGATTGAGGTTCGTCGTTGCGAGTAGAGATAGCGCGCATAGCAGAGAAACCAGCAACACCACCTACGGTAATAGCAGCTTCGGCACCACCAGCGATGATAGCATCGGCTTTGCCAAGACGGATATAGTTGAATGCGTCGATAAGTGCGTTAGTAGAAGAAGCACAAGCAGATGTAGTTACGAAGTTAGGTCCACGCAAACCAAACATGATAGAGATATGACCAACAGAGATGTCAGAAATCATTTTTGGAATGAAGAATGGATTAAATTTAGGTCCATTTTCTTTTGTGCGTTCATAATAGCCATATTCTTCTTCGAAAGTACGGAGGCCACCAATACCCACGCCATAGATGACACCAATACGATCGAGATTGACTTTTTCGAGATCCATTTTAGAATCTGCCATAGCTTGTTTAGCAGCAGCAATAGCATATTGACTATAGAGGTCCATTTTACGAGCCTCTTTAGGATCGATATAATCAGCAACGTTGAAGCCTTTCACTTCACACGCAAATTTGGTTTTGAATTTTTCAGTATCGAAATGAGTAATGGGAGCAGCACCACTAACGCCATTGATAGCATTGTTCCATGCTTCTTCGACAGAATTGCCGATAGGAGTAATGGCTCCCATACCAGTAACAACTACACGTTTTAATTCCATAGATAAAAATAAATAGCAAAAATAGATTTATAGTAGCGAGTAACGAGTAACAAGAAAGAATAAGTGATTCTCGTTACTCGTTACTTGTTACTAAGTTACTATAAAAAAATTCAAGAAATTAAGCTTTAGCTGCTTCAATGTGAGAAATTGCTTCACCTACAGTAGTGATTTTTTCAGCGTCTTCTTCAGCGATTTGGATGTCAAATTCGCGTTCGAATTCCATGATCAATTCTACTGTATCCAATGAATCAGCACCAAGATCGTTAGTAAAGCTTGCATTTTCAGTTACTTCGCTAGCTTCAACACCAAGTTTTTCAACGATAATTTCTTTTACTTTGTTTGCTACTTCAGACATAATAGTAATTTTTTAAGTTAGTTAATAAATTATTTTCTATTTTTATTTGTGAAAGTATAATTCGATAAAAAATCATCAAAATATAATCTTCAACACAAATTCGTTGCAAAGTAAGTGTTTTTTTTTCAAAAATCATTGTTTTTTTTTCAAAAAATTGCTCATTTTTGCTCAATTAGGGCAATTTGAGAATTTTCACTTGTATATTTTTTGAGAGCTATAATATAAAGTTTATTGATTTTTAGCTAGTTATAAATATGTTTATAAAAGTTAAAATATAATAGGTTTTTGTTAAAATATGTATAAACATAGAGCCTCAAGCTAAAAAAGTGTAAAAAAACAAATGATTTTGTAGTCATCGAAACTATAAAAAAGAAAAGAAAAAGAATATTTTTGGCAATATGATTTGAAAAATGCAGAAAAAAATGTAACTTTGTACTCAAAAATGTACAATACATAATGCACAATGCATAATTAGCCATTCGGCACTAATCTTAAACTTTTAACCTCTAACCTAAAACCTATGGACAAGATATTAAAGTATTTTCCGAATTTGACGGAAGAGCAAAAGGCACAGTATGCCGCACTTTTTGATTTATATAAGGATTGGAATAGTAAGATCAATGTGATTTCTCGCAAAGATATTGATAATCTGTATGAACACCATGTTTTGCATTCGCTTGCGATTGCTAAGATATTGCGTTTTCAACCTGGGACTACACTTGTAGATGTGGGTACTGGTGGTGGTTTTCCGGGTATTCCGTTGGCTATTATGTTCCCTGAATGTAAGTTCCATTTGGTTGATTCGATAGGCAAAAAAGTGCGTGTGGCGCAAGAGGTGGCTACGGCTATTGGGCTAAAGAATGTGACATTCCAACACGAAAGGATGGAGAATGTAAAGGAAAAATATGATTTTGTAGTGTCGCGTGCTGTGATGCCGTTGGCTGATTTGGTGAAATTGGTGAAGAAAAATGTTGCTCAAAAGGGTCAAAATGCTTTGCCCAATGGTTTGATTTGCCTCAAAGGTGGCGAATTGCAACATGAAGTTGCACCGTTCAAAAATATTTCCACCTTATATAATATAAGTGAGTTTTTCAGCGAAGAGTATTTTGAAACTAAAAAAGGGGTTTATTTGCCGTTATGAAGATAAAACAAATACAAAATAATCCGTTTCAGGAGAACACTTACATTGTGTGGGACGAAGTGACGATGGAGGCTGCAATAGTGGACTGTGGTGCTTTATTTCCTCAAGAGGAAGAAAGAATTGAAAATTTTATAAAAGATAATAATTTGACTATTAAGTTTTTACTTAATACTCATTTGCATCTTGATCATTGTTTTGGCAATGCATGGGTAGCTGAGCATTATGGCATTTTGCCTATGGCGCATGAGGATGATGAAATGTTGTTAGCACGAATGGAAGAGCAAGCTCGTATGTTTGGGTTGCCATTTGAGGTTAAGGCTCAAGAATTGGGTGGATATTTGAAAGATGGTGATATGTTAACATTAGGCGAATATGAAATCAAGGTGATACATACACCTGGGCATTCGCGCGGTGGGGTGTGTTTTTATATACCATCGGCGGGATGGCTCATTTCGGGCGACTCACTATTTGAGGGGTCGATAGGTCGCACCGACTTGGAGGGTGGTGAATATGCTACGTTGATAAAATCTATTCAAGAAAAGTTGATGTCATTGCCAGAGAATACTATTGTGTATCCTGGACATGGTCCATACACTTCGATTGGTGACGAGAAAAAGTGTAATCCATTTTTATAATTTTTTCACATTTAAACACACACTATGAATGTGTATTGACCTATGACTGTTTCCTTGCTTGCAGGTTGCTTGCACCTTGCTTAAAGATAAGAAAAAATAATACACAATGAGAGTGTGTATTTGTCAGGGAACAAATAACAAATAACAAATAATTAAAAACAAAATATTATGGAATTTCAAGCTAATGAAGGAAAAAAATTGACCATCATGATTGATGGTGTTGAATATTTGCGTATCCCAGTAAAAACTCATGTTGTAATGCGCGAAGACGATCTCGGAGAGGTTGTAGATAAATATACAAAAGATATTCGCCAAGAGGGAGATATTATCTTCTGTAGTGAGAAAATTGTGGCTATCACACAGGGGCGTTCGTTCCATATCAATGACATCCACCCATCAGGGTTGGCTAAATTTTTGGTAAAATTTGTTTATAAATCGCCATACGGTATTGGTTTGGGTAGCCCTTACACTATGCAGTTGGCTATTGAGGATGTGGGTATTCCTCGTATTTTGCTTGGTTGTTTGGCAGCATTGGTTACAAAACCTTTTGGGGTGCGCGGTGCGTTTTATAAGGTGTGTGGTCAACGTGCATATGCTATTGATGGACCATGCGAATATACTTTGCCTCCATATAATCAATATGCTAAAATGGCTCCTAAAAATCCAGATAAAGTTGCTCGCCAAATGAAAGAGAAATTGGGCAATGAATTTATTGTGTTGGATGCTAACGACTTGAATGTTGATATACTTGGTAAATCAAGCAAATCGCTTGATGAAAAATTCTTAAAAGCTTTATTTAAAGATAATCCTCTTGGACAATCATCACAACAAACACCAATTGCGATTGTAAGGAGAAAGGAGTAAGGAATAGGGAATAAGTAATTAGATTTTTTTATTTTCAACTTAAATTATGGATTTACTAAGTATTATATGGGATGTGAATCCCGTAGCATTATCTCTCGGACCGCTTGAAATACGTTGGTACGGAGTGATTTATGCTCTTGGTTTTTTTGTTGCCATCAATATTATTGGAAAAACTTTTCAGCGTGATGGGGCACCTGAAGAATGGCTCGACAAAGTGTTTATTTACTTTATCTTGGCTGTCATTGTTGGGTCGCGATTGGGTCATGTTTTCTTCTACGATTGGGCGTACTATTCGCAACACCCTGCGGAAATATTTATGGTATGGCGCGGAGGATTGGCGTCGCACGGAGGTGCTGCTGCTATGGTGTTGACAGCATGGTTGCTAACAAAATATATGACTAAAGTGAGCTTCTTTTGGCTTACCGACCGTGTATTTGTAGGCTCGGCTTTTGTGGCTTGCTTAATTCGCATTGGCAATTTGATGAACTCAGAAATCTATGGCGAACCAACTGATTTACCTTGGGGTTTCATCTTCGTTCGTGGCGACATAAACACTACTATTCCATGCCACCCTACTCAACTCTATGAGTCGTTGGCTTATTTGTTGGTATTCTTCCTACTCTATTGGATGTACTGGAAAAAAGATGCCGGCAAATATAATGGTTTGCTAACTGGAGTCGGTTTTTTGGGTATATTTATTTCACGCCAAATTATTGAAATGATTAAAAATCCACAATCTGATTTCGAGGTGGATATGACCTTTAATATGGGTCAATGGCTCTCGGTGCCATTTATCCTTTTCGGGGCATATCTCGTTGTTCGCGCACTCAAAAAAGGTCCTGTTGAATATAATTTGCCTAAAATAAACACCAAACACGAGACAAACAAAAAAAAATAAAACAATGATTCGATTGGAAGAAATTGCTCCTATAGGTGTTTTTGGAAAGACTCATGGCATCAAGGGCGAAATAAATCTTGAACTTAACACTGATTTTGATTTAGAGGATACGCCATATATCATCGTTGATATTGATGGCATATTCGTGCCGTTTTTTATTAATGAATATCGCTACAAAACGGATAACATGGCATTAGTTTTGTTTGAAGATATCACAACAGAAGAGCGCATACGCCCATTTTTTGGAAAAACGGCATATGTAAAAAAAGAGGTTATTACTGCCGAAGATGATGATGAATTGTCGATAAATTATTACGTAGGATTTACAATGTTAACACCTCAACGCAAGGTGATTGGACAAATCGTTGAAATTGATGACTCGACAGCAAATGTGTTATTTGTGCTTGATAATAATGGACTCGTGCCTGTCGGCGCCGTAGAGGTAATTGATTTAGACCCTAAAAAACACACTATGATTGTGGAATTGCCTGAGGGTCTATTGGATATAGAGAATTAATATTACAATGCTTGAACGCACACATATAGGAATATTTGGTCCCCGCAATGCAGGGAAATCGTCGTTGGTGAATATGCTAACGGCACAAGATGTAAGTATTGTTAGCAATGTAGCTGGCACTACGACAGATCCTGTCAGTAAACCAATAGAAATAAATGGTTTAGGGGCTTGTGTTTTTATAGATACAGCGGGATACGACGACTATGGCGCATTGGGCGAAATGCGCGTTACGAAGACCAAGGAGGTGCTGAAACGTTGTGATGTAGCAATCTTCTTGCTTCCAAATACTATTTTTGTCGAGAAAGAAAAATTACAAGAGGCTATCAAATGGTTTACCCTCATAAAAGAACGCAGTAAAGCCATTCTTGCTATCAATCATTTCGATAACACACAAGAAAATGTAGATATTGAAAAATTGTTCGGCATCAACGAATATATCAATGTAAATATAGCTAAAAACCAGGGACGTGAAGAGGTCTTAAAGAGTATTGGCTTCACTCAGTCACAATATCAGCAAGAAGTGTCAATTGTAACTCATCTCGTCAAACCTACAGATACTGTCGTGCTTGTGATGCCCCAAGATATTCAAGCCCCTAAGGGTCGATTGATATTACCACAAGTGCAAACTATACGTGAATTGTTAGATTATGGTTGTACGACAATTTGCACTAGCACAGCAAAATTGGCCCAAACATTAGATAGTTTGAAAAACGCACCAGCACTAATTGTAACAGACTCACAAGACTTTAAAACCGTATATGAGCTAAAGCCACAAGAGTCGCGTTTAACATCATTTTCGGTGCTTTTTGCTCGTTGGAAAGGCGACATTGATGAATTTATCAAAGGTGCAGAAGCATTATCTTCGCTCAATGCCAATAGCCGTGTGTTGATCGCAGAGGCATGCACACATGCACCATTAGCAGAAGACATAGGCAGAGAAAAAATACCCGCTCTAATACATAAAAAAATTGATCCAAATATTAAATTTGACATTATTTCAGGCAACGATTGGAATGTAGATTTTTCGAAATATGATTTAATAATTCACTGCGGCGCATGTATGTTTAGTCGCACTCAAATGTTAAATAGAATTAAAAATGTTAAAAAACATAAAATAAAAATTACTAACTATGGTATTACAATCGCATACTTAAATGGCATAATAAACAAAATAACATGGTAAAAAACACAAATATTTTCTATCGCTGACATAAAATAATAAATAATATATCAAAAAACACAATAAAATACGATTGCATTCTATACAATAACATTTAACAGAATATATTTGCTAAAATCAACAAAAAACTATAAATTTGCAAGTACAAACAGAATCTTTAATTCAAAAATTATTAGCAAATTTACGAAATGCAACTTTATTCTACTACAAACAAAAGCGACAACACTTTAGATACAACCAAATTTCAGAAAAGTGATGTTTATAATTGCAAATGCAAGTCAGTAGTATATCAAACACTCAAATTAGAGAACTACCATACTACGACAATAGAAACAAGCAAAAATATAAACAGTTACGATTTTTTATATATAACAGAAGGTGGTGGAATATATAAGTCATATAACATAGCACAAGAGATAAAAGTAGGCTCTATTATTATTATCAAATCAGGAGAAAAAGTTGAATTTACACCTACACTTGGAAAACAAACTTCATACTTTCATATATCAGTAGTTTGTTTACAATATACATTATTCCTCGAAAAAATTGATTTATTCCAAAAAACACCTATCGCTAATATTGGACAAAATGTAATAATAGAGAACATATTCAGAAATATGATGCAAATACTAAAGGAAAACAAAAGCGGAGCTCAAGCCGTTTTGAATACTTCTTTATTACTTGCTCTCAGTATTGCAAACTACAAATTATTAAATTGCCACGAAAAAGAAGACCCTACTATTGAAAAAATTAATACTGCCGTAGAAATATTACGCAATGATGCAACAGCAAAAATTAGCCCAGAAGAAGTGGCTAAACGCATAGGAATAAGTTATTCTTTATTCCGCCGTATTTTTAAAGAAAATATGGGCACATCTCCTGCCCAATATCAAATGGATATACGCTTGAAAAAGGCACAAGAATTGCTAACTACAACCAATTATTCAATTGCAAGAATAGCAGAAAAACTTGGTTTTACCGATACCGCACAGTTCAGTACATTCTTCCGAAAACGTCAAAATATGACACCACGCGAATATAGAAATAAATTTAGATAATACAAAAGGAGATAGACAACTATCTCCTTTATTTTTTTACCACAAAACCATCCGAATCTCCGTTATTCTATCATCTGCTTCAAAATAAAACAATATGTTAAAAAAACTTTTTTTCCCATTTATATTATTATTTATATCACAAATAATCATAGCTCAAGATATCGTTGTTGTAGGACAAATATTATCAGCCGAAAACTCAGAGCCGCTACAAGCTGCAAGTGTATGGTTTAAAGGCACAAATATTGGTTGTACAACCAACGAAGAAGGTTTTTTTATGCTACGCAGCAATACACCACAACGAACATTGATAGCGAGTGTAGTAGGATATAAACAACGCCAAATAAAACTCGATTATGGCAAAGACCAAATGATACGAATTTATTTAAAAGAAGATATTTCAATATTAGATGAAGTAATTGCTATTCCCAAACAAGATGAAGCCATATTATTATTGAAAAAAGTATATGAAAATAGAAGAACAAATAATCCTGAAAATGTTACAAATATCTCAACTACGATGAATAATGTAACTGCCATTAATCTTACAAACATCAAACAAAAATCCTTACAACGCAAATTATTCAAAGACTTAATGAACGGAGCAATAGAACAAACCGATACATCATTATCCTTACCAGTCTATATCAATCAATCTATTTACAACCTACAATTAACACCTGACAGCAACGTCTCTACTCTACTTGATTCTAAACAAAATGCAATAAATATATTTCCTCCTGAACATTGGCAACAAATTATTGCTGCATACACGCCAGACATCAATCCCTACAAGCCATATTCAACAATACTAGGACGCAACTTCATGAGTCCTATAGCCCCTAATGCTAAATTGTATTATAACCTATATTTAGCAGATAGTACATTGATAAATGGCAGAAAAAACTACCAAATCAGATTTATGCCAAAACACAATGAAGGATTATTATTCAAAGGCGATATGTGGATTGACTCTGTAACATATGCCATAACAAAAACCGACATAACCATCCCATCATACACATCTGTAAACTTTTTAAATAGCCTAAATTATGGTTTTACAACCGAACCATTCAATAATAGCATTTTCCCAAACAACGAAAAACAAGGTATAGGACTAAATGTAAATCTCTATCCCAACAAAGATATTCAATATTTTGGAGCCATTCTCAGCGAAGAACGATCATATACAAATACAAACTCTACAACCGATACATTAAGTTTCAAACCAGAAGAAGAGAAAATAGAGATACCTATAGATGACAAATTAGAAGAAACTTGGAACAAAATTGACTCACTCAACCAAACACGGATACAAAAACTATCATCATGGGCGGTTGACATCATTCTCAACCAATATCTGCATATATGGAAAATTGACGTTGGCCCAATACTCAATCTTTTCCACTTCAACCAATTAGAAGGGGCTTCGCCACGCTTAACCCTACGTTCTGGAGAGTCTTTTGCAAAACATTTCACTTTTGGAGGCTATTATGGCTATGGATTCAAAGATCAATATTATAAAGGAGAGTTAATCAGCAATGGATTACACTCTTATGGTGGCAATATACAATGGCGATTTGGACCTACAAAACGCAACATTCTCTCCTTGACCTACGACCACAAAACCGAACGCATAGGCTATGACGACATGGATATTTTTGCCGAAAGCCGTATACATGATATAGAAAACCTAATAAACTCATGGGTAATGATATATCGTCCCGTATCAGTATTAATGCGCAAACGCATTGGAGCCCAATATCAATATGAACAACCAGGATTTAAATTCAAAATCAACGCCTTCACTCAAAACTATTATAGTAACCGATTCATTCCTCTAATTCATAAAGGCGCAGAAGCGCCATATTATAGCCAAATAGGTCTTCGCACCGATTTCCGCTTATCATGGCAACAAAGTTCACTCGATTACTTCTTCCATCGCATATATCTTGCTAGCAGATACCCGGTAATACATCTAACAGCAGAAGGAGGCTATATAAAAATACCCGCTTCTACACTTAACGAACCATTTCATAGCCTATTCGGCAAATTTGGCATCTATGCGCAACAACACACAGCACTAGGTTTCGGCAAAATTCACTGGATGTTTCAAGCCAATGCCGTAATTGGCGACGCACCGTTCCCTGCACTCACAATGGCACGCTCATCCCGATCATCCTACCGTCACGACACCGACTTTATGTTACTTGGTTCAATGGAATTAATGAGCAACTTCTACACAGCTCTAAATGTTCGATATCAAACACGAGGCTACATCTTCGGATATATACCTTATGTCAAAAAACTTGGTATCCGAGAAGATATTATCTTTAATATTGGATATGGATATTTAAGCGAAAAATATAAAAGCGACAACATCCTAGCTCTACCAGCCAATTTATACAAAACAAATGAGGAATGGAACAAGATACCATATATCGAACTAGGATTCGGCTTTTCCAACATACTAAAAATAGGAGATATCGCCTTCGTCTGGCGTCTAACCCACCGCAATAGCACAAATCCCGAAGCCCAAAACTTCGGTGTTAGATGGAGAGTTGGTCTCGACTTCTAAACACCCCATCTCAACCCTTACCTCAAGCAAGGCTCTTCATAGGATAACCATACCTTCAAGCAACCTATCTCGAAGAAGACTAACACCTCAACACTCATATAAAAGAAACTAATATGAAAATCGAAATAGACAACAACTCCGGCTTCTGCTTTGGCGTGATGCGCGCCACCACAACTGCCGAGTCCGAACTCGAAAAAAGCCAACCACTCTACTGCCTCGGCGACATCGTCCACAACGGACAAGAGGTCGACCGCCTCACCCAACTCGGACTCATCACCATCGACCACGCCCAACTAGCACAACTACAAAACGCGCGAGTCCTTCTTCGCGCCCATGGCGAACCCCCTCACACCTACGAATTAGCCAAACGCAACAACATCAAAATCATCGATGCAACATGCCCCGTAGTACTCAAACTACAACAAAAGATCCATCAAGCCTACACCACTAACCCCGATGCTCAAATCGTCATCTATGGCAAAATTGGGCATGCCGAAGTCATTGGTCTCGAAGGACAAACTGAAGGCAATGCCATCGTAATTGAAGACGAAAACGACATCCACAAAATCGACTTCTCTCGACCAATCATCCTTTTCTCACAAACCACAAAATCTATCGAAGGTTTCAATAATCTAGTCAACACCATAAAACAAAAACTCTCCGACTCCAACGGCATACATTTTGAATATCACGACACTATCTGCCGCAACGTAGCCAACCGCATCCCCGACATCAAACACTTCGCCTCTCAGTTCGACATAATCCTATTCGTAGCAGGTGCCAAAAGTAGCAACGGCAAAGTCCTATTCAACGAGTGCCTAAGCATCAACCCACGCACCTATCTAATCTCATCGCCCGACCAACTACAAACCGAGTGGCTCAATGGCATCCAATCCATAGGCATCTGCGGTGCTACTAGCACCCCAAAATGGCTCATGGAAACAGTGAAACAAAGAATCAACTCTATACTCTAAACTCTATACTCTATGCAATACGAATTAAAATGTATCGGAGTACTCACCTCAGGCGGAGATGCTCCAGGAATGAATGCCGCAGTACGCGCCGTAACCCGCGCAGCCATCTACAATGGCATCAAAGTCAAAGCCATCTATCGTGGCTACAAAGGTCTCATCACAGGCGAAATCAAAGAGTTCCAAACTCAAGACGTAAGCAATATAATCAAACAAGGCGGCACGATTCTTAAATCTGCTCGCTGCAATGAGTTCAAAACGCCCGAAGGTCGCAAATGGGCATACGAAACCATCCAACGCGAAGGCATCGACGCCCTCGTAGTCATCGGTGGCGATGGCACATTCACCGGCGCACGCACCTTCGCTCAAGAGTTCAATCTCCCCATCGTCGGCATCCCAGGCACAATCGACAACGACCTATGGGGTACCGATTCTACCGTTGGCTACGACACTGCCCTCAACACCATCATGGAGTGCATCGACAAAATCCGCGACACTGCCACATCCCACGAACGCCTATTCTTCGTCGAAGTCATGGGTCGCGACGCAGGCTTTCTCGCTCTCAACTCAGCCATAGCCTCTGGTTCCGAAGCCGCCATCATTCCCGAAAAAGAGACATCTGTAGCCCAACTCGACGAACTCATAAGCAACGGCTTCCGCAAATCTAAAAACAGCAGTATCGTCATCGTAGCCGAAGGCGGTGGTGGCGCACAAGCCATGGCCGACCGCATCCACCAACAATATCCCGAATACGACATCCGCGTCTCTATCCTCGGTCACCTACAGCGCGGTGGCTCCCCAACAGCCTACGACCGCATCCTCGCCTCTCGTATGGGCGTTGCCGCCATCGAAGCTCTCATGGACGAACAACGCTCTATCATGATAGGTGTTGTCAACGATCAAATCGTCCACGTCCCATTTGCAAAAGCCATAAAAGACGACAAACAAGTCGACATGGAAAAAGTAAATGCACTTCAAATTCTATCAATTTAACACAAAAATAAGAATTTTTTCATAATAGAGACGCAATTTATTGCGTCTCTATTCGCATTTTAGCATCAAAAAACATGTTATACAACATAAATTTACATAAAACCAACCACATAAATCACTATCAATCAATACAAAATAAAATTTACATAAAAATACCCACTAAATATTTTGGTATTTCCAAAAAAAGTTGTACCTTTGCATTCAGAAAACATCGCGGAGTGGAGCAGTGGTAGCTCGTCGGGCTCATAACCCGAAGGTCGTAGGTTCGAGTCCTGCCTCCGCAACTAAGTTAGAGATGCAAAATTTTGCATCTCTTTTTTTAGTATAATTATAATAAAAAAAGCATCTTCCGTTGAAGATGCTTTTTTATTCTATAATTAAGTAACTTATGCTTTACCTGCAGAACCAAGCACGTTATTTACTTTGTGCATATAAAGTTTTTTAAGTTCTTCACGAGCAGGGCCAAGATATTGACGTGGGTCGAATTTATCAGGCGATTCTACAAAGAATTTACGTACTGCTGCTGTCATTGCAAGACGACCATCAGAGTCGATGTTAATTTTACAAACTGCTGATTTAGCTGCTTCGCGAAGTTGTTCTTCAGGAATACCGATCGCATCTTTTAATTTACCACCGTGTGTGTTGATTGTTTCAACATATTCTTGTGGAACTGAAGAAGAACCGTGAAGTACAATAGGGAAACCTGGGATTTGTTTTTCGATTTCGTGAAGAATGTCAAAACGCAATGGAGGAGGCACAAGATGACCATTTTCGTCGCGAGTACATTGAGCTGGAGTAAACTTATTAGCACCGTGTGATGTACCGATAGAAATAGCCAAAGAGTCAACACCAGTACGTTTTACGAAATCAACTACTTCTTCAGGACGAGTATAAGTGTGGTGTTCTGCTACTACATCATCTTCAATACCAGCCAATACACCAAGTTCGCCTTCTACAGTAACACCATATTGGTGAGCATATTCAACTACTTTTTTAGTAAGTTCGATATTTTCTTCATATGAATGGTGAGAACCATCAATCATAACAGAAGAGAAACCCATATCGATACAAGATTTACAGAGTTCGAATGTGTCGCCGTGGTCGAGGTGAAGACAAATTTGAGGTTTTTCCCAACCAAGTTCTTTAGCATACTCAACAGCACCTTGCGCCATATAACGGAGGAGTGTTTGGTTGGCATACTTACGCGCACCAGAAGACACTTGAAGAATTACAGGAGATTTTGTTTCTGCACAAGCTTGAATAATAGCTTGCATTTGTTCCATGTTGTTGAAGTTGAAAGCAGGAATTGCATAGCCGCCTTCTACTGCGCCTTTAAACATCTCTTTAGTGTTTACAAGACCTAATTCTTTATAACTTACCATAACTAAAAAATAATGAGGAGTGAGGAGTGAGGAATGAGGAATAAAAACTCAACTTCACAGTTCAACTCGCATATTTATATTTAAATTATCAAATGTTAATTAAACCGACTACAAAGTTACAAAATAATTATGAATTACAAATTATGAATTACAAATTATTTTTACTTACGAAGGTCAAAGAGGTATGCTACCGATAATTTCACTGTACCTTGTGTAAAGTAAGGTGTAGTTTTTTGCAAAGGCAAAGTAAACAAATACTTTTTGGTATCTTTTGCAAAATTATCATTATTAAAACCATGTTGATAAGATAACCTACCTTGCAAGCCTTTCCATTTAAAAGCAAGGCCCATTTCTGCTGCAACTTCACAACGAACCAAGCGGCCTTCTTTCCCATACATTTTTTCTTTTTCGTATGTTACAGGCTTACGTAACTCTGTATTCTCCCAAGCCCAATCTTCGCCATGAAGACCACAAGCAAAAACTGGTCCTGCAAACAATGATACGACATACTGATTTTGTAGAGGGAAATTCACATAAAAATGAAATGGCAGATTCAAATATCCTAATTGTCGCTTAAAACGACGATCTACAACTTGTACACTATCATTACCATAAGCCAAATCCCAACGCATTGTGCGCAATTCATACATTACAGACGCATCAAAACCCCAACGATTTGTAACATCCATTTCAAACAACATACCAACATGCATACCTTCTCCTGGTATCATTGTAAATGACGCCGACTTATCTGAGGTTGTTACAATACCATACGACATTGATGGACCACCAATGAAACCTAATTTTTGAGCTTTCAATTCAATGCACAATGCACAATGCACAATGCACAATAATATTACAAATATTTTTTTCATATTTAAAAATTCACTTGTGGTGCCTTCATTGCTTCGATATCGGCTTTGAAATACGTTACTAATTCAAAACCAAACATACTACTTAACACATTATTTGGGAAGCGACGAATCATAGTATTATAAGCTTTCGCCGTGTTATTATATGCTTGACGAGTAACTTGAATACGATTTTCCGTACCTTCTAATTGTTCTTGAAGATTACGGAAATTCTGATTTGCTTTCAAATCTGGGTAATTTTCGGTAATCATCATCAAACGACCAAGAGCCGAATTTAACTCACCTTGAACTTCTTGGTATTTTTCAAATTCTTCGCGTGAAAAATTATTAACATCCAATGTTGTCTGTGTAGCTTTTGCGCGTGCATTAACCACAGCTTCAAGAGTTTCGCTTTCATGTGAAGCATATCCTTTAACTGTTGCCACAAGATTTGGAATCAAATCTGCACGACGTTGATACTGGCTCTCAACATTTGCCCATTCTGTTGTAACTGCTTCTTGTGCTGTCACCATACGGTTATAAGAATTTACAACCCATAACACCGCTATTGCAAAAATAGCAATAACAATAATTAACATCAATTTTGTACGATTCATCATATTTCTATCTATTTTTAATTTAACACTAAATTAGTTTTATAAAACATTGACTTAAACTTATAACAATGATTAGAATCTTCCTCCTGCCCCTCCTCCGCCAGAAAAGCCTCCACCAAAACTTCCTCCGCCAGAAAAGCCTCCGCTTCCACGACTACCACTACTTGCAACTACAATAATAGGTATAATGTATGGTATAACTTTTCGACAATGACAATTTGCACATTCGTGCACTTTTTCACCTCTACCTGTAGTTAGAGTTGTTGCTGGAGTTACTATTCTATCACGAACTAAACTATATGTTTTTGCTCCGCATTGCGGACATACTTGATATTTAGTTGTCATCTTCTCGTATGGCAAAACTTTATAGTTATCACACACATTGCATTTCCAAACATCATAATCTATACTTTTCACTCGTTCTTCAGCTTGTTGCTTAAAGTTAAGATATTGATCTTCTTCTATTTCAGAGAGCAATCGCATTGAACCACCACAATGATCACATTTGATTGGTCTTGTACGCAATGACCTATGAATTTTTGATGCATAGCAATAAAAAAATAAAATTGGCAAAGGAAAAACAAACGCCAATACCTTTATACCTACGACTAAATCATTAATTCGACAATACACTACATTGTTTTCACCTTTAAGATTTTGTGTACGTTTATAGAATAAAATAGCAAGTAGTATAAGTACTAAAAAAGCAAAAGTGAAATATAATGTCAAGAAGTCTCCTATAATAACTCGTGGAGATTCTGTATTGAGCAATAGTTCTTCTCGTGCCGCATCGGTAGTCAATCTACCCTCAATATTAGTTAATCCTAATAAAAATGCTTCATCCACACGTCCTTCACGCATTAAAGGAAATATATCGTCATCAAGCAACGAATTGAGATATGCATCAGGCAATAAACCTTCAAGTCCATAACCAGTTTCAAACTTCATTGCACGAATATCAACTACATACAACCACAGCAATCCATTGTTTTTACCCTCTTTGCCTATTCGCCAAGTATTAAATAACTGATATGCAAAATCATACTCATCATCACCTTCAATACTAGGCACAATTACTATAGCTATTTCAATACCTAATTCACGTTCAAGTGATACACATGTATTATTTAATGCCATAATAGTTTCAGCCGATAACACTTTTGTTGCATCACTTACATAACTATTCTCCCCTTTATGTTTTGGATTAGCAACTTGCGAAACATTTATTTTTTGAGCTCCAACACAAAAAGGAAACAGAAGATATAATATAAAAAATAATTTGCGCATCAAGGATTTACAACATCTATCAATTCTATTTCAAAAATCAATGAACTATATGGAGGGACAGAGAAATTACCATATAAACCTTTACTACCTGTTTTACCATAGGCTTTTTCTGACGGAATATAAATTTTCCAATGTGAACCTTGTGGCATTTTAGACATTGCCTCTTGCCATCCTTTCACAACATCCGACAAATAAAAGGAGACAGCTTTATCTGAATAGTCAAAACGAGTACCATCGACTAACCATCCTGTATATTTTACTTTTACTACACTTGAAACACCTAAAACCGGGTCGATTGATGGTTTTGGTATTGCACCATACCCTGTATGATATTTTTCAATCAAAATACCAGATGGTAAAATTTCTACTTCCACAACATTTGTGTCAATTCCTAATTTATTACGTTGCTCAACAATCCACTCTTCATTATATTCTTTCCACGACATAAATCGCTCATCACAACCGACAAGCATTAATAACAAAAACAATAAAAATAATATTTTTTTCATATAACTCTTTTTTTACAAATTAGGAACCATTTGTTTTAATAATACATTTATAATGAATGGTATAATAAATACCAAAATTGACACAATAGACATATATTTGTTTCGCATTTCCTCTACAATATCAATTACGCCTTCTGACATAACCCACACCAAATAAAATAGATACACATATAAAAAATTAATAAAAAACAAATTAGGAAATAATGATGAAAACAAATTCACTAAAAAAACTATAGACATCAACATTCCAACTAACAAATAAACATTACGATCACTCAATGAATCAACGAAATAACGCAAAGTTATCCAACGCACTAACAAAAACAACACACCATAACCAACGACAAACGACAAACAATTAAAAATTGATTTAACAATAGCTTCCGCAACATTTATTTCTGAATGAAACAAAGAAGAAATAAAAACCACAACACACAATATTTCCGCAAGAGGTATAACAAAATTCTTAAATACATTTTTACCATAAAATGTATTTAATAAAGCATCATAACTCAACGTAGCATCTGGTTTAGAAATAATATTCCAAACTAATTGCAATACAAATTTATATCTATCCATATAAAAAAAATCGAGAATCAAGAATCAAGAATCGAGAATTAAATATTTATAAATTTAAATTCTTATTCTCTATTCATTATTTTTTAGCCATTCTATCTCTTCAGTCCAAAGAGCTTCATCTGGAGTTTCAAGAATTAATGGTATATTATCAAAACGAGAGTCTTTCATAATTCTCATAAAAGGATTTGCTCCCAATAACCCATTACGCAGAGTTTCATGACGGTCAACTCGAGAGGCTAATTCTTTTTTCGAATCATTAAGATGCATACCTTTCAAATAGTTAAAACCTATAACTTCATCAAAATGACACCACACTTCATCAAAACCCTCTTCAGTCAATAAATCATAACCTGCCGCAAATGCATGTTGTGTATCAATACAAACACCAACACGAGTTTTATCATCAACCAAATCAATTATTGTACGCAAATGCTCAAAACGATAACCCACATTAGTACCTTGACCTGCTGTATTTTCTAACACAGCAATAACACCTTGCGTTTTATCTAACGCAATATTTATACTTTCAGCAATTGTTTTCAAACAATCGTCCTCTGATATTTTTTTGAGATGTGAACCTGGATGAAAATTTAATCTATCTAATCCTAATTGTTCACAACGACACATCTCTTCAATAAATGATTTACGACTTTTTTCTAACGAATCTGCATCTGGTGATCCCAAATTAATCAAATAACTATCATGTGGTAAAATTTGACTTGCTGTGTAGCCAAACTCTTCACAACGCGATTTAAATAACGCTATTGACTGTTCTGTTAAGCCTAGAGAAAACCATTGACGTTGATTTTTCGTAAACAAAGCAAAAGCTGTTGCTCCTATATTACGTGCATTTAATGGAGCGTTCTCAACTCCACCAGATGCACTCACATGTGCTCCTATATATTTCATAGTTGAAAGTTGAAATTATAACGACTATAGAATCTATAAAAATTATAAAACCATGGCTACTATAGCGTATTTTTCTTTTTTCTTATCCAAAAGAATACCCCACCAAACAAAGCAAGTAATACCATTGGCGATAACGTATTTATCCACAACCACACATTACGTTGCGATTCAACTACGGCACGATTCAATAATCGCAAATCCACCCGTCTGTTTCGCAATTGCATCACTCCCTCATCATCAGTTAAATACAACATTGAATTAACAATAAAATTCTTATTTCCATGCGTTTGATGTGTCACCCTATCGTATCCCAAAGGCACGAGCATCAAGCCCTCACGATGTTGCTCTATGTCATTACGAATAATATCTCCATCAGCCACTACAATCATACGAGTAGGCTCACTCTTACCAATAATTTTTTCTACCGTAATTCCTACAGGTGCCATACGATGTTTGTAAATAGATTCAAATTCACCTTCCATTGCAACAGCAATCGGCACATATCTTGTAGTGAAATATTCCTCTGGCTCAATATTTATAGCACCCATTACATCAATTTCAGAAGGAGCCATATGCACATGACTTGCATTGCTGGTAATCAATAAAACCGCTTTACGAACACCTGCAGTATCTCCTACAATTTCGATTCCTGATGCAAAATCCGCCTTTACAGCTTGAAGAGTCTTAGTAATAGGATGATAAGGCGAACCTTGCAACAATGGCATATAAAACCACGGGATTGGTTCAAATTTAGGTTCTTCACCAGGTCGAGAAATATTAACTGGCATATAAGCACATTGCATATCTTCAATTATAGTAGGAGTCAATCGTACTCCATAACGAAACAACATATCATTCAAATTTACATCCAATGCAATTAAAGGTGTTGTCCCGCCTTCTGACAACATCTCATTCGACATTTGGGCTCCATCCAACAACCACAATACACGCCCTCCACGCATTATATATTGATCTATCACAAATTTATCTACTTCACTATATTGTTCCATTGGTTTAGCTACAATAATAGCATCATAAGCATCTAAAACAGATGCATCAGAATCTATCACGCCCCTATCAACTTGAAAATATCTACTAAGAGCATCACTTGCATCGTATGTATATTCTTCCGACAACTCACCATGACCTTCAATAAATGCTATTTTACTAACCTCTGTGCGATTAAGAATACGTATAGCATCAACAAAAAGATATTCCAAATCTGCAATAGCACTATTCACAGCAACCTCACCTGACTTCTGAGCTGAAGGTTGCATCAAACAAATTGCCATTGTATCTCTACTACTACATATTTCAGCCCAAGGAAAAATAACTTGTTCCGACATCTTTCCTCCCTTCTCCCTCATTGTAACACTCATACCTCGCAATCCACGTTGCTCCAATTTTGCATACTCTACATATCGCTCTTCATCTGTTGTTGCATTATTTGGATTATAAGTTTCAACTATAAGTTGTTCAGATGCATACATATTTAACTCTCTAACCATATCTTCCGTAGCACGACGGAGTCGAATCATATTTGCATCTAAATCTCCATCCAAATATAATTTTACAGTCAATGGTTCTGAAATTTCTGACACCAACAACTTTGAAGCTTTAGATAAAGAATAACGCCCTTCTTCTGTTAAATCAATACGCAAAAATAAGGTCTTAGTAAAAACTAACACTAAAACTACAATTATAGACACGAGACACGAAATTCGAGACACGAGACTATTACTTTTGGAGAACAACTGTTTATTCATTTTTATTAAGAATAATCAAAGCACCAATTACACCAGGAATCCACCCTAAACAAGTCAGAATAAACACAATTAAAAACGAACCACAACCTTTATCTACTACAGCCAAAGGAGGGAATATAATTGCTAATAAAACTCTAAATAATGACATTATAAAAATCTATTTTTTTTGAAATCTATAAGGAGAACGTACTCGTTTCAATGTTTTATTTATTTCATCCAACGCACCATTCTCTTCTTTTTTAGTCTTCAATTCAGGATATTGAATACGAGTATGATAAATATTTTTCAATTTTTCAACAAACACTCGCTTTGCCACCTCTACATCTCGAAATGATATAGGCGAATTTCTAAATTGACCATCTGCTATTTGTCCATTCACAACCCCCTCAACCAATTTAGAAATAGACTCTTCATCATACGATTTCAAACTACGAGAAGCCGCCTCCACTGCATCCGACATCATCAATATTGCAGTCTCTTTAGTAGCTGGCAAAGGACCAGGGTAGGTAAACTTAACCTCATCAATCTCTTTATCTGGATACTTATTCTTAAATGAATTATAAAAATATTTCACTTTACTGCATCCATGATGCATAGAAATAAACTCTACAATCTGATACGGCAAATTCCACTTTTCAGCAATATTAACACCTTCCTGAACATGCGATATGATCACTTGTGCAGCTTCATCATATGGTAACTCATTTAACGGATTAACCCCTGTCTGATTTTCAGTATAATACATTGGATTAACCATTTTACCTAAATCATGATATAAAGCTCCAGTACGCACTAATAGAGCATTTGCACCTACCTTTTTTGCTACTTCAACAGCCAAATTACTTACCTGCAAAACATGTTGAAATGTACCTGGACACTTCTCGCTAAATTCCATCAACAACGGACTATTGATATTCGACAACTCAACCAAAGTTACCTCACTCAAGAATCCAAACACCTTCTCTATAATAAATATCAAACCATACGCAAACAACAAAGCCACCGAATTAAGAGCAAAAACAAACAACATCGCCCAATCCACATCAACCACATCAACTCCACGAGCCAACTCCATTGCAACAAAAGCAACCCCATAAACAACAAAAATCAACAAAGCAGACTTAACCAATTGTGCACGAGAATTCATATCTTTCAAACTCGACACAGCAACCATACCAACTAATATTTGCAAAAATATAAATTCTGTAGTATCTGACACCATTTGCCCAGCCAACAATACAGCAACAATATGCACATACAACGCTGTACGAGAATCAAAAAACACTCTAACCACAAGAGGTAACATAGCAAATGGCACTATATATTCATTCAACTCCAAGTATTGAGTAACTAAAGCCAACAAACCCAACATTCCCAATAACATCAACAACATAAACTCTGTTGCTCGAATCGAATCCAATACCTTCGGACGAAACAACACAAAATAAGCCATCAACAACACCAATAATAATATAATCAAAGCTACATTACCCACAATAAGCCATGCATCATTAGTTGCCTGAAAATCCTCTTCTCCATCCACAGCACGCTGCAACGACTTCAATATTTGATAAGATTCCTCAGCGACAACCTCACCTTTATCTATAATTCTCTCCCCTTCCTGAACCATCCCTGAAGTCAACATCACACCATCAACAATTATCCGAATTGCCTGATCTGTCTTCACTCTATCTATAGATACATTTGTTTCTATATAATCAGCAATATCCGAGGTTTTCAACAAATTATCATCTAACCAAACCTCCTCATCTGCTTTTGATAAAATATAATCATATGCTGTTTTAGGAGTAAAAATTGCATCAAATGACACTTTACCCCTTACACTATTACCTTCTAAAACAATAATCTTTTCAATTCCATATTGCTCTAATTCCAATTTATCTTGCAATGACATAACACCAATTGCATACACTTCATTCAACCTATCTGCAACCCAATTTTTATATCTATTTGACAAAACAACACTTTGGTTATCCACAAACAACTGCTCAGAATAAACTACAACTTGAGAATTAACAACATAAGGTTCAAGTTTTCTCAAAGCCTCAACTCTCTCTTTTTCAAGCTGTGCGTCTGATTTATAAATAGCAAAATCTCTAGGAGCCATCACCGACTCATAGGTCCAAGGCTTACCTATTTCGAAATATCGATCGAAATTATCATTCTTTGGCAACATAAAATATATAGCCACTACAGCCAACATAACACTGACTATATAAACGACATATCGAATATTTAATGATACTATTTTCCCTTTCATAAAGACACATTTTTACAACTTGCAAATATACAAATTTATTTTTATATATCCTTATTAAAAACCATTAAAATTCAATAAAAAAAGAGGTTACTCTATTTAAGATTGAGCAACCTCTTTTTGTTCAATTACTAATCCATCAGATTAGTAATATATACTCTAATTAAATACCACCTTTAAACAATTTGTTTGGAGACATTTTTGTAATTTTGCCCCATTTAGCTTGAATTGCTTTTTGATCAATAGTTTTAGGGTCACCGATTACAACAATAGTAACAGGTTTACCTTTAACATTTTTCTCATAGAAAGCTTTGATATCTTCGTAAGTAAGATTATCAATAGCATTCATATTTACTTTAGCAGGATCATCTGTATAACCGAGTTTTTTCCATTGTTCAAATACTTGACTCTTAGAACGCATATCAGGTTTAGCAGTCAAAGCTGATTGGTGAAGATAAGTACGGATATTTTCCATACGTTCTGCTTCGTTTTCAGGAGCTGGCATATCAGTCAAAAGACTCATAAATACATCAATTGCATCTGCCACTTTATCACCTTGTGTACCAACATAACCGAAAAGATAAGAATCTTTGCCTGCAATAGCTGGAGTTGAAAGATAACCATAAGCAGTATAAGCCATTGAACGTTTTTCTCGGATTTCATTCATAACAAGACCGCTGAAACCACCTGAGAAATATTGGTTAAATGCATCGTAACCTACTTCATCTTTGATGTCGTATGGGTTAGAGTTAGCATAGAAATAAACTTTTGCTTGTTGAACTTTGCTATCTGCCAAGAAAACAACATTTGTTTTATCATATGTTTGACGTGCATGATAATGTGGAGAATTTGTATCCATCATACGCTCTTTCATCGGAATAGCATTCATTGATTGAGCAACTTCATCAATTGGTTTTTGACCGCAATAGTGAATATCTACGGCATAACCAAATGCTTCTTGGATAGTAGTTGTCAAGTTAGTTTTGTTAACCAAATAGTTTTCGATAATTTCACCATCAGGAGTTACAGAATATTTATAAAGTTCTTCCATTGGGATACGTTCGATATAATGAGAGTGTTCACCATAAAGCACATATTGAAGAAGGGCATCTGCAACTACATTTGGATTACGTTTTTCTGAATAACGGCTCCAATATGCGTTAGATATCACCGATTTGATTTGTTTGTCATCAAGGTTAGGCATCATCACGTGTTTTGAAAGAAGTGCAAGGATTTGATCCAAGTTCTTTTCGTCTCCGTGTACAGTAATATAGAAATAACTATCTGATACACTGAAACCAAATGTTGCACCAAGTTCTGAATATTGACGACGAACTGCTTGTGCATCGAGGTTAGGCATCATACCTGCTGTGTTCATCAAAGATGCTGCATATTGAAGTTTTGGCATTTCGTGAGTACCAACACCATATTTCAAAGTAAGAGAGAAAATACCATTTTCTGTGTTAGGAGTATAGAACAATTTTACGTTTTTGTAAAGTTCTCGTTCTGTAACGTCAGCAAAGTTATTAAACACTTCTACTTGTGGAGTTACAGGGATTTGTTTAAACTCTTTAGCATATGGAGTCTCTACACCTTTAGGTGGGTCGAGAGGTTTGATAGCTGGTTTAGCCAATTTATTCTTTTTAGGATCACCCTCAGTCATTTCGAGAGTCATACATTTAGCGTCAGCAGGAAGATATTTATTAATTACACGCACAACGTCAGCTTTTGTAATAGCTTGAATTGCTTTATCTTCGTTCAAATAAGCATCAATACCTTCTCCGTATGCAAACGAATAAGTAACCATATTAACGCGAGCGTCATTTGATTCAAATTGAGTTGTATAACCTTGCAACAATTGATCTTTAACTGATTTGAACAACCAATCAGGAATAGTTTGTTCGCTACGAAGTTTGTCAATTTCTTTTGTGATATAACGTTGTGTTTGACCAAATGTTTCAAAAGTACGTTGAGCAACATCATAATAAGGAACACCTACCACCATAATACGACCTGCTTCGCGACGTGAATCAAGTGACACGTATGCAGTTGACAATGTATTGTCGAGCATCAATTTATCAAGAAGACCAGTGTTATGACCATTATTCAAAAGTTGAAGAGCTACGCTAAGAGCCAATTCATCTTTATCTCCTTTTTTAACACCTTGATATACCCAATATACTTGTGGAGTATAACCCAATTTTGCTTTATATTTTTCAGTACCTTCAATTTTTGTATCAACAAATTCTGCACGAGCAGGCAATTCTTTTGGCTGAAGACGACCGAATTTTTCTGCAATAAGTGGTTTAGCTGATTCTGCATCGAAGTTACCTACAAGCATCAAACACATGTTGTTAGGCACATACCATGTTTGGAAGAATTCGATAAGTTTTGAGAGCGATGGGTTTTTCAAGTGGTGTTGGAAACCAATTACATCGCGTTCGTATGGAGTACCTTTGTAGATATTACCAAACAAGAATGTACGTTGGTGTGTTCCAAGATCATCTTGATACATATTGAACTCTTCATACACGTTTTCAAGCTCAGCTTGGAATGAACGGAACACTGGGTTCAAAAGACGTTCAGAGTTGATTTCCAACCATTTTTCCAATGCACCAGCAGGAAATGTATTGAAATAAGCTGTGAGATCGTATGAAGTAAATGCATTCAAGTTATCACCACCATAGCTTTCTGTAAGGTTAGAGAAGTCGTCAGTTGCACCATATTGAGCTGCTTCAAGCGACACCTCATTAATTTTTTTGATAAGATCGAGGCGTTTGGCTTCGTCTGTCTCTGCATTAAATTCGTTGTAGAGTGCAATGATTTGTTCATAAAGAGGTTTCTCTTTTTCCCAATCAATAGCACCAATTTTGTCAGTACCTTTAAACAACATGTGTTCGAGGTAGTGAGCAAGACCCGAATAATCAGATGGTTCATCTACTGCACCAGCACGGCAAACTACACGACCGTGTACGTCTGTTGCATCTTTATCTTCCCAAAGGAAAACTGTCAAGCCATTATCAAGCTTATACTCTTGTAGCCCGTGACCATGATTGATAGTCTGAGCAAAAATACTTGCAGTCGCCATCAAAAGCACCACAAGCGTTGCAAAAAGTTTGTTTTTCATATTAAAAAAATTAGTTGTTAAATATAATCTATAATCTGTCATCTGTACTCTAATATCTCTCCTGGCTGACAATCCAACACTTTGCATATTGCCTCGAGTGTAGAAAATCGTATTGCCTTTGCTTTCCCCGTTTTCAATATCGAAAGATTTGCCACCGTAATATCTACCTTTTCCGACAATTCGGTCAACGACATCTTCCGCTTTGCCATCATCACATCCAAATTAACTATAATCGCCATTACTTAAAACAATTTTCAAATTTCAACTTTCAAATTTCAAATCGTCAAATCTTGTTCTTCTTTGATTGTTGTCGCCTGGCGCAATATCTCTGTTATCACCAAAATCACCAAACCTAACAACAAATCGCTCCACTCTATACAATGACGATAACTCACCATCAAACCATCTACTTCAATCAAATGCCCAGCCAAGTAAGTACGTCCAAAATTCCATGCTGTTGACACAATAGCCAAAACTAAAAAAGCAATACCCAAATGATTAAGTAGCGATATTATTTTATGCTCAAACACTTGAGAGTGTATAAACAAACGCATAATATTCACAAAAACCACGGTTAAATATACAAATATCGCTATTATCAAGAAATTTATCCAATTCAACAACTCGTACCAACCATTATGCTTTTCACTATCCCCCGCAAAAGATGACGCATACTCAACAATCGAAACGTTGTTTCTTAATACGACTACCGAATCGCCCGAAAGTTTATTTAACGCATTTGGCATAAGCACTTTTTTATCTACTTCTGTCAATACATCAATATACAAATGTTCACGACTTACCAATTCATTATCAACTACATATTCTCCCACCGTATACCCCATTCTTGCACCCGACACAAAATCCATCACAAAGTCAACAACTACCGATGCAAAAAACACCGTCAACAACAATACACACAATATCTTAAATCTTTTCATAGTCTAACTACCGCAATATATTTCAACTTGCAAAGTAACAAAAAAAATTTCA
>JAZLDO010000048.1:0-9188 GCA_045614825.1 Candidatus Aphodosoma sp.
CAAAAAAGCAACTAAATTGACTGAAAAAGAAATTTATGCAGCACTTGGCTGGTTGGCTCGTGAGAACAAAGTGGCTATTGCTGAAGAAGGTAAAGAGGTTTTTGTTGAATTGATTTAATTTAAAAAACTTCATAATTGTAAAAGTAAGTCGTGCTAAAACGAGAGTTTTAGCACGACTTTTTTGTTAATATACTGTGAGTTGTGAAATATTGTGTAAAAAATACGCAAATTATTTGGTGGATATAAAAATTTGTTGTAACTTTGCATTGTGTAAAAGTTACACAAATAATATTATTTTGTTTAATTAAGAAATAAGAAAATTATGAAAATAGACATCAATCGTTTTGTTAAGGCGCAAGAGGAGTCATATTCGGGATATGCTCAGGCGTTAAATGAAATTAAGGCAGGGAGAAAAACGAGTCATTGGATTTGGTATATATTTCCACAAGTGAAAGGTTTAGGGTGCAGTGGTATGGCTGGTTTTTATGGGATTGCGGATAGAGAGGAGGCAGAGCAATATTTGAATCATGATATTTTAGGTGCACGAATAAGAGAAATAACAGAGGCTTTGTTGGAGCATAAGGGAAAGAGTGCGTTGGATATATTGGGACATTTTGATGCTATGAAGGTTAAATCGTGTATGACGATGTTTGATTGTATCGCGCCGAATGATATTTTTGAAGAGGTGCTTAACTCTTTTTACGGGGGTGAGTGTTGTAGAAGAACGGTACGAATGATGCAAAAGTGATTAATTAGAAACTATTATATTATGAAAGAAGATTGGAAAAAAACGGAGGATGGATTGTATGGTTATGAGTATCCACGTGCGGCGATGACGGCGGATGCTGTGATTTTTGGGTTTGATGGGCAAGATTTGCAGATTTTGCTTGTTGAGCGAGGTGTTGAACCTTTTAAGGGCTGTTGGGCTTTTCCGGGTGGTTTTTTGAAGATGACGGAGACAATTGAGGAGTGTGCTCGGAGAGAATTGATGGAGGAGACAGGTTTGCACTCGGGGTATATGGAGCAGTTGGGAGTGTTTTCGGATGTGGAGCGTGACCCTCGTGGTCGTGTGATTACGACGGCATTTTATGCGTTGGTGAAAATGGCAGAGGTGAAGGGTGGAGATGATGCTGCCGAGGCGCGATGGTTTAGGATTAAGGATGTGCCTCGATTGGCATTCGACCATGACCGCATATTGCGTGTGGCAGTGCAACGATTGCGAGAAGATTTGCATTTTCGCCCGATAGGGTTTGAGTTGCTTGATAAGCGATTTTCGATTCCGCAGTTACAGCGATTGTACGAATCGATTTTGGATATTAGATTCGACCGAAGAAACTTTCAGAAAAAGATGTTGTCGACTGGTATATTAGTAGATACAGGCGAAAAGGATGAGGCGGCAAAACATCGTGCAGGCATGTTGTATGAGTTCAATAAAGAGCAGTATGATGCAATGAAGCGGGATGGGTCGATGAGGTTGGAATTTTAAGTGTTTGTTGGATATGTTTAACTTTTAAATTTTTATTGTTATGTTAGGAGCAATTATTGGAGATGTTGTGGGTTCGATTTATGAATTCAATAATCATAGGTCGAAAGATTTTGGTATTTATACTACGTCGATGGATTTTACTGATGATACGGTGATGACGGTAGCGGTTGCTGAGTGGTTGATGTTGACCGATAGGTCGATATCGGAGTTGGAGGATACTATGGTGTGTTGGGGTGAACAATATCCGAGGGTAGGGTATGGTGGTGGTTTTTACTGTTGGTTGTTTAAACCACGAGCTTTTGGCTATGGAGGGAAACGAGTACCTTACAATTCGTTTGGTAATGGGTCGGCAATGAGGGTTAGTGCAGTGGGTTGGATGTTTGATACATTAGAAGAAACAGAAGAGTGGGCTAAGCGTTCGGCTGAGATTACGCATAATCATCCTGAAGGAATTAGAGGGGCTCAAGCTACAGCGGCGGCAATATTTATGGCTCGCACAGGTGCGACAAAAGAGCAAATTAAGGCGTATGTTGAGCAGAAATATGGTTATGATTTGTCGCGTACATGCGATGAAATACGACCTGTGTATCGGTTTAATGAAACATGTCAAGGTACGGTGCCAGAGGCAATTATTGCATTTTTGGAGAGCACGGATTTTGAGGATGCTATACGTACGGCGGTGTCGTTGGGTGGCGATAGCGATACGTTGGCATGTATTACAGGTGCAATAGCCGAGGCATATTATCGCGAAATTCCAGGTTGGATGGTGAAAGGTGTGTGGGGAAAATTGGATGAAGATTTGAGAAATGTTGTTTGCAATTTTGCCAAAACAGCGCCATATTTTTTAAGTTTTGAAGGAGAAGATTTTCCTCGTATTTCGTCGGATTTTATTATGGAATTGGATGAAGATGAAATATTTGTGTTTGGTAGTAATTTGCGTGGTATGCACGGTGGAGGTGCAGCGCGAGTGGCTATGGATAAGTTTGGAGCTGAGTGGGGTGTAGGTGTTGGACGCACTGGTCAGCCCTATGCCATACCGACGATGCACGGCGGTGTGGATGTGATAAAACCGTATGTAGATGAATTTGTGGAATATGCGAAGGCGCATCCAGAGTTGAGGTTTTTGGTTACACGAGTTGGTTGTGGCATTGCAGGCTTCAGAGATGAGGATATTGCACCGTTGTTTGCCGAGTGCGTGGAGTTGAAGAATGTTTTCTTGCCACGTAATTTTTGGATGGTTTTGAAATGGGATGAGTAAGATATTTTGTGCTCCCAATAGTGATGCGAATCATTATTGGGATTTTTTTATTTTTTTTATAAAAACTTGTTTAATTAAAAAATAATCCCTACCTTTGCACTTGACATAAGATACAACCAAGTGGGTCAATCTTGGAGTATCAATTATAGCATTTTTGCTCATTTCTTCTAGTAGTTAAATTTGGCGATTTACGTATGTGAAGGGATAAGTTCAAGAATGCCCATTGCGTATAAATGCGTGGGCTTAACTTATTCGTACATACAAGGTCACGCCAAATACCTACTACTAGCGAGAAAGTTAAGTTCTCGCTTTTTTTTGTTTAATTGTTAAAATATTTATTGTTATGAAAAAACTTAACGTATTATTTTTTATTGTTTTTTGTGCATTAGGGTTGAATGCACAGAAAATTGAAGTGATGCTTGATGGAGCAGCTTTTTCGATGACATCTCCAAATGGTAGTTATTTGGCAGGTAATATGGAAGATGCCGCAGCATATTACAATGTAGCAACAAAAACAATCGAAATGTTAGAAGGTGATGTTCTAGATGATGGAGGATGTTATGTTTGGGATGTTAATGGCAAAGGTCAACTTGCTGTAGATTGGAAAAGCCAAGCTGCAATATGGTCGGAGGTTGATAAGTTTGAGTTATTGCCTTATCCTGAAGGCTTGACTTCTAACGAGAAGAGTTATTCAGCGGCACGTTGTATATCTAATGATGGTAAATATGTAGTAGTATCATTTGGTTCGCCTACAGTAAGTATTTATCTTTATACTAAAGGTGACGATGGAATCTATGCAATGGAAAAAATGACATTGCCAGAAATAGATCCTATTTATAATCAAATACCACAATATATTGCTCCATGCGGAATGACAGATGACGGAAATTGTATTTTATGTCGCTATCGTGTTGAAACAGCCGAATTCGAATTACCATTTATTATGGAACGTACATCAGGTGGTGATTGGGCAACTCGTTGGATTGCACCAGAATTTATAGTTGAAGGAGGACAGACAGATGCTGAGTTTTATGGTGTAGAATTTGAGTTTGATGGTGATCCATTTGAAGATCCTGAAGGTTATGAGGTTGCTTATAATGAATGGTTGCAAAAACGTCAAGATTATTATGATATTATTGATGCTGTTTCAACAGGATATTTTTATAATGGGGAGAGAGGTGATTTGTCTGACTTGGCAATGAGTGCAAATGGTAAATATGCAAAAATGAATATTTCATTTAAGGGGGAGAATGATTTGGTTGATAATTATCCATGCGTCATTGATTTAGAAACAGAACAAGTATATGTTTTTACTTGTCTTTCTGATGCGGGATGTCTATCTGTTACAAATGATGGTGTAGTTTCAATGGCAACACCAAAATTCGATTATTTCCGTTATTCATATATTTCTTCAATTGAAGATCCAGCAAAAGCTCAAACTCTTACAGAATGGACAAACGAAAAGAGCGGTGGAAAAATCAACATGGCTGATTACATGACATACGAAACATACGAGGGTTCAAAAGTTGCAGAAGGAAACACCTACCTATTTGCAGATGGCTCTGGTTTTATGACTAATCAATATAATGGTTTTGGCGATAATTCACGTTATGAAACTTATATTGTAGATTTAACGCAAGAAGATATTGATGAAACAGAACAAGCTGTACTAAAATATTGTTCAGAAGATATTATTTCGGCTTGTGGTATGGATTTGTCTCAAGAGATTGTTGCTCAATCGGTTGCAATTAAATTGACTCAAAAGCAATTATTGACTTACAAAAATAATTATGTAATCAAAATGGCTGTTGGTTTGGCCGCTGATAAAGATTGGACTCCAGAATCTGTTGCAAGCTTTAAATTTTGGATTCGTAGCACTTTGAATGGTGAAAATCTTTGGGAACAAGATTATGATATTACAAAAGTTGTATTTGGGGCATGGAACGAGTTAGTTTTTGATAATTTTTATTCTATAGATGGTGCTTCTGATTTATATTTCGGTTATACTATTGAATGTGGTGGTTTGCCTATTGGAGGTGATGGTAATAGTGTTTCTGCAAATCCAAATGCCACTTGGGTTCTTGATGGCACACGATGGATTCAATACTCTAATAGCGGTAATTTCTCTATCAAAGTGATTATTTCAGGGGAAAATATGCCTGAGTATAATCTTGCAATTAATGCTTTGCGTACAGCTAATTTCGCTCGTACTGACTCTAAATTTGATGCTGTTGCAAATATCTCAAATACTGTTGATAAAGATGTTAACTCTTTTGATTTTGTTGTTTATGCAAACGATAATGAAGTTTATCGTAAAACTGAAACGTTAACTGAAACTCTTAAAAATGGTGAAGCTTTAGATATTTTCTTTAAAGATATTCAATTTACAGAAGAAGGTGAGCATGATGTTGTTTATACTATTGAGAATATTAATGGCACAGAGAAAGATGATAATGTTGAAGATAGCAAGCAAGTTGTAAAAACATTGGTATCTAATGAATTTGAGGATAAAGTTGTTATGCTCGAAATGTTCTCAGGTACATTGTGTTCGAACTCTCCAACAGGTTATAATCATTTGCATCATGCAATTGATGAGTTGGGTGTTAAAAAATATGTTTGGGCGATTCATCATGCAGGTTATAATGCATCAGAACTTACTGTAGATCAAAGTAGTGATGCCGTTGCTTTCTATGGAGCTCAACTGTCTTATGCTCCTGGTGCTATGCTTGACCGTGTTAATCTGTTGAATGTAGGTGTAACTTCATCTAATGGTGCTACAGGTCCTGTATTTAGCGTGAACGAAGTTGGCTCTCGTGGTGTATTGGAAGATTATATGGAAGTAATTCAAAAGAATATGTCGCCAATTAAACTTGAAATACAACATACAATAGACACTATAACTCGTGAACTTGTAGTTAATATCAAAGGTAAATTGTTGGGAAATTTTGATATTAATAGAGTTAGATTGGGTGCAATAACATTAGAGGATAGTATAATAGGTACACAAGCAGGGGTTTCGGGCAAATATTATCATAATCATATAATACGTTCATTTATGACTTCTGCTTATGGGGATATAGTTTCTATTGCAAATGGTGAATTTTTGATTGAGTTTAGAGAAACATTGAAAAATAAATTTGTATTAAATAACATGAGTATTGCAGTTTGGGTTGGTAAAGATGCAGATATTTCTGATATAAATGGATTTGAAATATATCAAGCATATCAACAAGATTTGGTGTTAAAAACAGATTATCCAGGAGAAGAAGAACCTACTATCGAACCTGAAATTTACACACTAACTACTGGTTCTGAAAATTCAAATATGGGTATAGTTGAAGTAACACTTACAGCTAAATCTATTGAAGGTTTCGAATTTGATAGTTGGAGTGATGGTAACACAGAAAATCCACGTACCATTATTTTAACAGAAGATACTGAATTATATGCTCGTTTTAGAATTAAAGACATAAATGTAAATCTTGAAATTTCGAAAATTACATCTGCAAATGTGTATGGTGGTAATGGTGTTCTCTATGTTGAGGGTGTGGAATATGATTATTATGTACTTGATGCATCTGGTCGATTGATTTATACTGGTCGTGATGCTCAATTACAATTGCCTCGTGGGGTGTATATAATTGCAGTTGATGGTGAGGTGCAAAAGATTGTATTATAGGATATTTTAATTATAAATTATTGGTGCCCGGTAAAAAATTAAGGCTATTATTAAATCTCATTTTTAACGGATAGCCGATTAATATAGCGAATGAGAGGGCTTGGAATATTAAAAAATGTTATTATTCGCAGAAAATATAGTAGTTTTGCAGACTTTTTTAATCATTTTTAATTTTTAGCGGGCAGTAATAAAAAGTTATAGATTGTAATCATAACATTAAAAAGGGTCGTATCAAGCTCTATATTGAGTAATGATACGACCTTTTTTTAAGCATTTTGGAGTGTTTAAGTTTCAGATTATAAGTTCATCTTTTTCAAAAACTAGTTTTGACACACCCCCTTGTTCTAATTCCAAATTTTACGCTATTTTGTGGAGTTGTATTCCAAAAATTACGCCATTTTGTGGAATTGTACTCCCAAAAACGCGCAGAATGAGGTTGTGGAGTTAGAGGCGCAAAATGCTTTGCGTCTCTTTTTTTGCCCACTTTCAGTGTGTGTTGTTTCTTTAACTTTGCAAACTTTGTAAATGCTTGGTGTGAGAGTGGCTGTTTTCTTCGGCACAGTTTGCTTGCACCTTGCTTGAGGATAGGAGTCGAAAATGCGGTTTTTTCTAAATAAATAGACCTGTTTACTGAAAATATAGACATAACTTTGCAATTGCAAAGTTACAAAGTTGGTATAAATACCTGATTTTCAATTTAAACACTCGAAATTGCGCAAATAGTAAAAAGCAATAATCTGTTTGTAACTTTAAGATTTTCAGTGTGTTGTGTCGACTTTGCAAACTTTGCAAACTTTGCAACTCTCTATTTCGGGTGTGGTTGCTATCCTGCCTATTGTGTATATGAATATTTTTTTATAAATTTGTAGGTTGTAGTTATTGTGGGGTGGTGTGTGGCTATTTGTTTGATTTATAATGAGATATTTGTATAATATAGCAATTTGGTTTTATGCCTTGGCTGTTCGTGTTGTTGCAATGTTCAATCGGAAGGTGAGATTGATGTGGCAAGGCGAGAGGGAGGCGTTTGCAAAGTTGTCAGCTGCGATAGGTGATGACGATAGAGTTGTGTGGGTGCATGCAGCATCGTTGGGCGAGTTTGAGCAGGGGCGTCCGCTGATTGAAAAGTTGAAACGCGAGAATCCAGAGTATAAGATATTGTTGACTTTTTTCTCGCCTTCGGGTTATGAGGTTCGTAAGAATTATGCAATGGCAGATGTTATTACATATTTGCCTTTAGATACTCCGAGAGCAGCGCGTAGGTTTGTAGAGTTGGTGCGACCAGAGAAGGTGGTGTTTGTGAAGTATGAGTTTTGGTTGAATTATTTGCGTGAGTTGCGCCTTCGAGGGATAGAAACTTATATTATTTCGGCAATATTTCGTCCAGGACAGGTATTTTTCAAGTGGTATGGAGGCCTGTTTCGTGAAGCGTTGAAGACGTTTAAGGTGTTGTTTGTGCAGAATAACGAGTCGGCAGAGTTGTTGCGAGAGATTGGGTTTGAGAATGTTGTGGTGGCTGGCGATACACGATTCGATAGAGTGGCGGATATTGTGGCTGCAGCGAAGCAGTTAGATATAGTGGAAAGGTTTGTTGGAATTAGGAATGAGGAATTAGGAATTAGGAATGAAGAATCTAATTCTCCATTCTCAATTTTCAATTCTCAATTCCCTATTTTGGTGGTGGGTAGTTCGTGGGGACCAGATGAGGAGTTGTTGGCGCAATATATAAATGAGCGAGCTGGACGGATGAAGATGATTATTGCACCGCATGAGGTTAAAGAAGAGAGAATTAAGGAGTTGACCTCGAAATTGACTTGCAAATGGATGCTATATAATGAGGAGTTAGGAGTTAGGAATGAGGAATTACACCCCTCCGTCCTTCGGACACCTCCCCTAAAACAGGGGAGGAATATTGCGCATCATTTTGATTTAGGTGATGCAGATTGTTTGGTAGTGAATACGATAGGGGTGTTGTCGAGCATTTATCAGTATGGGCAAGTGGCATATATAGGCGGTGGATTTGGTGTGGGAATACATAATACGCTTGAGGCAGCGGCATGGGGGATGCCTGTGGTGTTTGGTCCGAACTACCACAAATTCCAAGAGGCCAAAGAGTTGATTGAGTGTGGGGCGGCGCGGTCGATAATGAATTATGACGAGTGTGCTAAGGCTTTGGATGAGTTTTTTGAGAAGAATGAGGAGGCGTCGAAGGCTGCGGCGGAGTATGTGGCATCGCATACGGGAGCGACTAATTTAATTTATAATGCACAATTCACAATGCACAATTACTCGCCTGTTGGCTCGTGACCTTCGGTTCATAATTTTATTGTTTTTTTAGACAGAAAGACATAAGAACATAATTTTCTTTTTTAGACATAATGGTCTTGCTTTTGCTTTGCAAAATCTCGACTATAAAGACAGACCTATCGATGTTAATTTTTTTAGACAGAAAGACATAAGAATATAATTTTCTTTTTTAGACATAATGGTCTTGCTTTTGCATTGCAAAATCTCGACTATAAAGACAGACCATTCGGCATTTGCTAAAAATAAATAAAATAGATAATTAACAACTAATAACTACTAATTAATAACTAAATATGAAACCTTCAGTTCCAAAGGGTACACGTGATTTTTCGCCTGTAGAGATGGCGAAACGTAACTATATTTTTAATACAATTCGTTCGGTGTTTGCCAATTATGGCTTCAAGCAGATTGAGACTCCTTCGATGGAGAATCTTTCTACGTTGATGGGTAAATATGGCGAA
>JAZLDO010000049.1:0-24288 GCA_045614825.1 Candidatus Aphodosoma sp.
TCGCGATAATGGCCGTATCAAAATCGGCAAAACAATGGACACTCTCACCGAAGTGTCGCTCAACGAAATCATTTGGATTGACCTCAACGACGTGACTGTCGAAGTCGAAAGCGAGCTCGAGCAATTCCTCAAAATCTATATTCAAGAGGAAGAAGAGATGGAAGAAATCGAGATTTCTTCACGCTATATGGAGACCGAAGATAGCATCGTCGCCAATTCCAAATTCCTTCTCGACTCCTTCGAAGAGGAGGCAGTCTCATTCATTCTCAAAAACAACGTACTCGTCACCGTCCGCAATCAGCATCTCCGTTCGTTCAACGAAACGGTGAAGAAGATGTTTGCCAATCCGCGCAACTATCCGAGCGGTCACCACGTGCTCATCGCATTGCTCGAAACCCGAGTTGAGTACGATGCCGACCTCATCGAGGATATGACACGCGAAATCACCGTGCTCTCTAATCAATTGAAAGACGACGACGATGCTAGCGACGACATCCTCATCGCTATCAAAGAGTTGCAAGAAAAAACAATGCTCATTCGTGAGAATATCGTCGACAAAAGTCGCGTATGTTCCAACATGTTGAAGAGCGAGCTTTTTCCATCTGAGGCAAAGTCCAAACTCTCCATCATCATTAAGGACATCAACTCACTCATCGAGCACACCCGCTTCTCGTTCGACCGTCTCGAGTATCTCCAGGACACCTTCCTCGGTCTTGTTAACATCCAACAGAACAAAATTATCAAGATTTTCACTATTGTCAACGTAATCTTCCTTCCACCAACGCTCATCGCAAGTATGTACGGAATGAACTTCGAGCAGATGCCCGAACTCTCGTGGGCATACGGCTACCCATTCGCCATCGGCCTCATGGTCCTCACCGTCGTGCTCATCCTCCTCTATTTCCGCATCAAAAAGTGGATGTAAAAAGAGTATAGGGTATAGAGTATAGAGTATAGAGTATAGAGAACCTGCGGCACTAAACACTAATCATTAAACACTAAACACTAAACACTAAACTATTCATGATATACAACGAACGCACCCAACGTCACGAGCAAGTCGTAGCCTCAGCACGTCAGATGCTCACCGCAGCACGCACTGCGCCCAAAGCTCGTGGAGTAGATATCATCGAAGCCATCCTCGTAGAAGGCGACGACCTCAGAATCTTGGCAGACAAGATGGTCGAGATAGGCAACGAGCGCAACCGCCCATCCTTCATTCGCGACGCAGGCAATGTGCTTCAAGCCGAATGCATCGTAGCTATCGGCACGCGCTATCAGTCACTTGGACTCAACTGTGGTCATTGTGGTTTCGCCACTTGTGCCGAACGCGAGAATTCTCAATTCTCAATTTTCAATTCTCAATTCCAAGTGCCATGTTCATTGAATAGCATCGACGTAGGCATTGCCATAGGTTCAGCATGTGCCACAGCAGCCGACCTCCGTCTTGACACCCGAGTGATGTATTCCATTGGCGTAGCCATTGAGCAACTCGGTTGGATAGGCGAGGATGTTCATCTCACAATGGGTATTGCTGTTTCAGCCTCATCCAAAAACCCATTCTTCGATCGCCCAACAAAATAATCAGAATTATATATATCAGAAAATCCGTTCTCAAACGCATGAGAACGGATTTTTTTTGATTGTAGGTTTAGCCATTTTTATCCTGAATTCCAAAAATATCTAGACTTTTTGGGATTTATTCAATATAGGCACTTGCAAAGTTTGCAAAGTCTGCAAAGTTTGGTGTAACGCTCTGGTAATTAGTATTATTGTCTGTTTTTGTATTTGCAAAGTTCTAGAAAAGTATTTTGTTAACATTAAGATAATTAGCATATTGGTCATTTTGCGAACTTTGCAATTGCAAAGTTGGTCTCTCACTTTCCCTTACCCCACAGCAACCTTCAAGCAACCTGTGCCGAAGTAAACTGCCATTTTCACACTAACAATTTACAAAGTTCGCAAACTGCCTAGCATAACGTCAGTTTAATATACAAGTCGTATACTATTCGTGGCTTCACACCTTCACCTCAACCTTAATAAAGGCAAATTAACCCCACATTTACAAAAATTCTTAGACATAACTTGACAAAACAGACTTTTCAATAAAAAATCTCTCAAAATATAGCATAATTAAAATAAAATCACTATCTTTGCATTGACATAGACCGAGTAGCGTTCTTGGTCATTTAGTAAAAGCATTTTTGCTTTATTCTTTCTGATTATAAAATTTGGCGATTTTAGAGTATGAAAGAATAAGTTGAAAAATGCTCACGTTTCGTGTATATAACGGCGTGAGCTTAACTTATTCGTATACTCAAGGTCACGCCAAATACCTATAATCAGCGAGAAAGTTAAGTTCTCGCTTTTTTTTGTATCTAATTGTAAATAAAAATAACTGATAATGTATAAAATAGAATGGGATCCAGAAACTGGAGGTGTTTGTTTAAATTCGAGGATTACAGATAAAACTTTAGGAATTTCACCTCGTCCTGTCTTTTGGGAAGAGTTAGATTTGTTGAAAATGGTAGATTTTGGATGGGTATATCCGCATTCGGAAGAACCATTGTTATGGGCTTGTAATAAGAAATATTATTATCGTGGTGAGTTGGTTTTTGAAGTAAAAGGTGCAAATATTTATGATTCTCCAGTTGTGTTGTTGGAGGAAGGCAAAGACAATTTATCAATAAAACCTATTGATGTGGAGTTGATGTTAGAACGCTGCAAGAATGAAATGTTTATTGTTGAGAGTGAAGCTATAGAATTTATTCATGATACATATTTACAATATGCTTCTGCTCGTAAAGCATTAAAAGTAGCAAAATCGAATGAATTAGATTTTGAAGCAATTGCCGCGCGACAAGAAAAAAAGACAAAAAAGAAAATGGCAATCGTTAAAGAAGATTGCGAATCTTTTGATATTGTTCCTTTAGAAGAGGCGGAGAAACAAGGAAAAAAAGTTTATAAAACAACAAAAATAGATATATTTTTAGCTTCTTTTTCTGGTGGTAAAGATTCTCAAGTAGTTTTAGATTTATGTACTCGCGCTATACCATCTACTGAATTTGAAGTTATTTATTCTGATACAGGTTATGAATTGCCACCATCGTTAGAATTATATGAAGAGGTTCAACGATATTATAAAGAACGTTTTCCCGATTTAAAATTTTCAACAGCACGTAATCACGATTCAGTTTTAAATTATTGGGATAAAATAGGTACCCCAAGTGATAAGCATCGATGGTGTTGTGCTGTAATGAAAACAGCACCTCTATATCGAATGTTGAAAACAAAAGATAATAAACAAGCTAGGGTATTGACGTTTGATGGTGTTAGAGCAGAGGAAAGTGTTAGAAGGTCAAGTTATAATCGAATAGGAAAAGGAGTTAAACATGATACTGTAATAAATGCTAGTCCTATTTTAAATTGGAATTCAATTGAAATATTCTTATATTTGTTTAAATATAAATTACCAATTAATCTTGCATATAGACAAGGTATGACACGAGTAGGATGTTTGATATGTCCGTTTTCTTCCGATTGGAATGATATGATATCTAACACAAGATATAAAGACTGTTTGAGTCCATTTTTAACAAGAATAGAAAAATCTGTTGTTAGTTCTGGAGTTAAAGATGTGGATGTTTATATTAAAGAAGGTAATTGGAAAAGACGGGCCGGAGGTAGAGATATGAAATTTTCCTCTCATTTGTTGATCAAATCAACAAAACCAGATTTGATTCTAGAAATATCTAATCCTCAGAAAGATTTATTGGTATGGTTGACAGCAGTAGGTAAATATAGCGTTATAAATGATACTAACGGGAATAGACGAGGAGAGTTGAAATATAAAGAGAAGGTTTATGCGTTTGAAATAGAAAAAAAAGATTTAACATATAGAGCTAAGTTTTATAATACAGAATTAGAACCCATTTTACAAGGTTTATTGAAACGTGTTTTTTATAAAGCAACGTATTGTGTTAATTGTGAAGTTTGTGAAGTAGAGTGTCCATCTGGGGCATTAACAATATTGCCAGAACCTAATATAAATAGGAATAAATGTGTACATTGTCATAAATGTTTAGAATTTCATGATTTTGGGTGTATTTCTGCCGCATCGTTAGCTACTACAGGAAGTAATAATTTAAAAAATAATAATATGAAATTGATTAGTTATAATAATTTTGGAATGAATGGCGATTGGGTCGAATATTTTTTTATGTGTAGAGAATCTTATTTTGAGGAAAATACACATGGGTTGCATCCTAAAGAGCAGTTGCCTAGTTTTGTAAAATGGTTATCGCAAGCAGGTCTTATTGACGAAGATAAAAAAATATCAAATTTAGGAATGCGATTGGCAGATTTGTATACGGATATGCCTGATCTTGTTTGGCAAATAATATGGATTAATTTATCATATAATTCACCTATTGCAAAGTGGTATAAAGAAAATGTTAAGTGGGGAACAGAATTTACACAAAATGATATTGAAGAATTAGTGAAGAATGATTATCCTGATGTTAGTCCTAAGACAGTACATAATATTGTTTATGCTTTATTTAGAACATTCAGAGAAAGTCCTATAGGAGAAAGTTATCAGATAAAAAATATAGATAAGCAATTATATAAAAAAGATTGTTCTGAAGTTGTTGATAAACAAACAGTTCTGTATTCTTTATATAAGTATTCAGATGTAAAAGGAATAAAATCTTTTAGGGTTGAAGATTTTTATGATGAATATAATTTAATGGGTATTTATAGAGAGTTTGGAATATCTAAAAGCGATTTATTAAAACATCTTCGTTCATTGAATAGTGATTTAAATCAATATGTAATTGCAAATTTAAATATGGGTCTTGATAATATCACGTTACGTGATGATGTTACATTAGAAACGATTATAAATAGTTTATAAATAAGATTTCTTATAAAATGGATTATAATAAACTAGATGCTTCTTTTTTGTACTACAAAGATAAAATTCTTTCTATGCGAGTTTCTATGATGGAAGGTGGTATTATTTATATTGCTAAACCGATTTTAGTATTGGCTATATTAAATTGTATTGATAGAAATTTAATTGTAGAAAATAAAATATTTTATAATAAAGAGTTAAAAGAAACATATAAATGTTTTTATCAAATACACAAAAAGTACATTCAAGATGTAACTCCTATTTGGAAACCGTTTTTTCATTTAAAGAATGATAATTTTTATCATTTAGTGAGTGATAAATCATTTGATATAAAAACACCTTCTAATAAATTTATTATTGAAAATATTAAATATGCTAAGTTTGATGATGAATTGTGGATTTTGTTGCAAAATAGCGGATATAGAGAAAAATTGAAAGAAATAATATTCAACTTTTATATAAAATAAATATCATGGCTGAAAGATATAATGAAATAATCACACTTCGTTCGATGCGACCTGCTTATAATATTAAAGAAGAGGGGTTCGGTGATTGGAAAACTTTTATAACTAACGATTTGTTTAATTATTTATTGAAAAAAGTTGTTAGTGCAGTTCGTAATAATGACCAAGATACTCATAAACCAATATGGATTGTGGGTACGTATGGAACTGGTAAAAGTCATGCTGGGGCTGTATTAAAGCATATTTTATGTGATGAATTGTTAGAAATACAGAAATATATTGATGATGAATATAGAGACGAGGAGTTTGCGATATTAAAAAATCAGATAGTTAATTTGCGACAAGAAAAACGTTTGTTTCCTGTGAATCTTTATGGACAACAAAATATTGCGCATGAAGCAGATTTGTCATTGCAAGTGCAAAGCGAGATAAAAAAAGCATTAAAAGTAGCAGGGATAGAGTTGACTGTAAAAACAGATTTTGATGCCTATCTAGATCACATTGAGCGAGATGCGGATTTTTGGGAAAGATTGATTGAACGTAATGCTGAATTACAAAGTGTTGCTCCTGATTTGAATAAGTTAAAAAATCGTCTTCAAAATGCTGATACCATTGTGTATGGTTATATTGTAAATGCTTTGCGTGATGGTGGTTTTGATATTCGCTTGCAGAGTTCGAAATTGCAACAATGGATATTTGAAGTGCAAAATGAGTTGAAGAAACAAGGAGTGTATGATGGTTTGTTGTTGATTTGGGATGAGTTTACCGAAGTAATGACATCGGCAATTGGTACAAAATTGCTTGTGCAATTACAAGAGATAGCAGAAGCAATGATGAATCGCGAAAATGACTCTTATTTCTTGTTTATTTCTCACCCCTCGGCTCTTAATTCTTTGAATGATCAAGAACGTGAAAAAACAAAGGGTCGTTATCATTATGTAACCTATAATATGGAGCCTGTGAGTGCATTCAAAATTATGACTAAAAAGTTTGAAATTTTGAATTACTCTCTTTATGAGCGTAGACAAGAGAAATATTATAATACAAGGGAGCATATTTTAGATAAGTTTGCACAAGGAAGTAAGGAAACTAAAAAGAATTTGAGAAATTTATTCCCATTACATCCTGCAACAGCTAATCTTGCTACTTATTTTGCTCGTGAAGCAGGTTCATCTTCTCGTAGTGTATTTGATTTTTTGGCTTGTGATAGAGTGCGTGAATTTTTTAATGATGAGAATGCCTATGCTAATCTTATGACTGTTACGGCAGATTTCCTTTGGGATTATGTGCAAGAGTATTTTGAAAGTGACAGTGCGCGTTTTGGCGCGGTGACAGAACGATATAATTCACATCATTTAGATGTGGAAAATAGAGGATTAGATTATATTGCTATATTTAAGGGGGTATTGCTTTTGAATGCGTTGAATAATATTGCAAATACAGATACAGTTACACCAAGTGAGGAGAATATTCGTAGTTTGTTTGAAGGAACATTATATGAGAATTCGGTTCCTGAGGTCTTGGAATATTTTAATGAACAAAGTATTATTCAGCGTCAGCCTAATGGAAATTATTCAATATTATTTACAGCATTACCATCAAATGAAATACAAACGTTGAAAGCTGAATTGAGAAGTTCTCAATTTTTATATACAGATCAAGTCGCTAATTTTAGAGCTGGACTTTTGGTAAATGTTGCAACAAAAACAATAATGAAATGGTTTAGTAGTTGTAATCGTCTTTATGAATATAAAATCTTTTCGTTACAAGCTAATGAACATACACTTTTAAGTAAAATAGAAAATGAAAAAAGAAAAGCAAATGATTGGTGTGTGTTTATTGCTTTTTTGGTTGCTCGAAATAAGATGGAGTATGATGAATTAAATACTATTTCGGAAAAGGCTTATAAAGATTCAAGATTTCAAAATGTTTGTTTTGTTTTGATTGATAGTCTTTTTGAGGATAAAAATTACGAAAGATTTATTGAATATCAAGCAAATGCGGCTTGTGCTCAGCGACATAATTTGCCTGATCAGCAACGAACCTACAATAAAAATGCAGAGGATATGCTTGAAGATTGGTTTGGTAGAATGCGTAATGGGAATGCAATATTAAGACTCGCAAGCAATGCTTCTGATATGTTTAGTACAATTTTAGTGAGTAGAATAGCAAGTACAATTAATAGTATTGTATCACCTGAGATATTCTCTTCAGGGCCAGAATCATTGGATTTGATTAGAACAAGATCTACTATAACATATTGGAAACCTGTAACAGCAAAGTCAACCGTAGATGCAATACTTTCTTATAATACGAAGCAAGAGATTATTGCAAAAATTCAAGGGCAAGCGAAACATGCTGAATGGTTGTTGCAAAATAGTGTAGATGAGAATTTAGATTGGAAATCGGATATAGATCCAGAGCATCCTTTGAAAAAGGTGTGTGATTATGTTGATGAAATGTTGTCTCCTCGACATACTCCTCGCAATCAGGCTTTCAATTTAGGAGATAAACTGATAGGTTTGACAAAAGCTCCGTTTGGTTTGTTTGCAACATACGCACCAATGGCTATGGTGGCTTTTGCAATGCGAAAATATATTAATCAGTTATTTGATGTTACGGGTAAAGAAAAAACTGCGCAACATTTGGTTGATGATATTGTGGAGATGTTTAAATATTGGGGTATGCAGAAATCATCAAACAAACTGAATTGTATGTTTGAAAGTCTTGAGTCGAGGGTTTTGTGTAATGCATTGATAGGTATATTCCAGTTAAATAAATTGAGAAATTATACAGATGTAAGTAGTTTGAAAGATGCTCGTTGGGCTATAAGTCACGATTATTCAGTACAAAAGGGTTATCCTTTATGGTCGTTGAAATATTATGAAGGTGTAAGTGCCGAACTTTCAAAATTGTTGGATGATATATTTGTTATTGTTTCGGATGCTGATAAAATTAAGGATACAACTTTGCTTAAACAAACAGCCAAACAAATTGATATGATGAAGTTTGAATTAGGTAATTTGTTGTTGCCTAATGCAAATTCTTTCTATCTTGGATTTAGAAATTTTTTGAAATCTATTCAAGTTGTTAGTGTTAAAGATAATGAAATTGAAGATGTGTTGAAATATTTGAAAGAACATCTTCAATCTGAAGTTGGTTTGTGGAATGAAGTGGAGGTTAAGGATATGGTTAAAGACTGGAAATTATCAACCGTAGCACCAAATCCTAAGCCGATAACACCCAATGAACCATCGGGCGCATATTCAAATCCTATTGACCCAATGCCTAGCACAGCGAGAGTATCAACACACGAGTTGGAAGATAAGAAAGAGAAGTTGAATAAACGTCTAGATGAAATAAATCCTGTAGAATTGAAATCGGTTATAAAAGTGATATGCAATAATGCAAATAATAGTTTATTGATTGATGAAATATTAAAATATGTATCACAAATTCAATAGTAGAGAAGAGTTATATCAGTGTGTCTGTGATGACAAATCAGCATATGGTATAAATTCGATAACATTAAATCGTTATCCAATTAGATTTGTGTTATTTGACAACTTTGATGATTGTTTTGATTTTGTAGATTATTTACAGAGTCATAGGGGGATTCGTGTTGTAAGCGTTGAAGATTGGATTGATAAAAATTATCCGGATTTATTGATAACACAAATTGAATTAGCAGAGCATATAAAAACCTGCATAAAGAGTATGAATGGAGGGGATTGTGTTATAGCACCATTCTCTGAGTTAGCACGTTTTTATGATAATGGTGAAATAAAATCTTTTGATTCACTTATAAAGACAATAAAATCAATAGAGGCAACTTTAGAAGCATGTGAGAAATCACAACGCATATATATTCCTATTGTTGGATTAGAGGGCAAGATGAATTGTTTTATTGGAGATAGTCAAATTACCTTATGGAAATTGGAATCGGAAGATAAGGTTCAGAATTATAAATTGATATTTGTGGAAGATGGTGAATGCTACGGAATGAAGGGTATAGAAGATAAATTTTTGTTTGTTAATTCTGTTAAAGAGTGGTTGAATATTTGGAGAATGCCACAATATCATTCTAAAAGAAATATTATTTGTAATTCTCGTGCTATTTTTAGTAATGCAAAATATGCTCAACCAGATAATGCTTTTGAATATATTCAAATAAATAATGCTTTTGATTTTTTGAGAGATGCCTTTGAAATGAGTTTTGAAGGTATAGAGTATGATGTTCGAGATAGGGAAAATTGGATTTTATTGGCACAACAAGTCGATGTTAATAAAGACCAATCTTTGTCTGGATTTATTAGAAGATATTTTAATGTTTCAGGTTTTGAAGGTTGTGAGTTTTTTATAAGAATATGGTTTGAACATCGTGGTAATTTTGATAGATGGTTGTTGAAGTTGTATTATACAATTAATAGAGATGTAGATAGTTATGTGTTGAATATTCTTTCTAAAATAGAAGATTATTCAGATAATTCATTATTAATGCACCTAGTTTTGACAATGACCGAGTTGTCGCAAGACATAGAAAAACGACGTAAATGTTTGACTTATGCACTAAATAAGGGTGTAAGTTTGCCTGAATCTTTGGAGGAAGAGTTGTTTGTTAAATTGGGCAATATTGCAAAAACTAAAGGTTATGATGTTGCTTTACAATATTTTACTTTAATATCAAAGAAGGAAAAAATATTGTTGATAAATTGGTTGAGACGAGAGTATATATCTATTGCTAAGCTAAAATTTGTATATCCAGATTTGTATTATTATTTGCAAGATATTGATATTTTGGGAGATGATAGAAAAGATTGGGCTATAGATTATATCAATAAATATAAATTTGCTAAAGTAAACAATATTTATTCCGACGATATTAAGTCTTTGGTGGCAAAATATAATGAATCAAGTGTTACGTTTGATACGTGGTATCAATGTTTTGAGAGTGTTAGGTCGTTGATGTCGGCACGTAAAGATATAGATGTTTTTTATTGGATAGATGGTCTTGGTATAGAATGGATTCCGTATATAAAACAGATAATATCTGAATATAAAGGAAAGAATGTTTACTTGAATGAAACATTAATTGCTAAAGCTTTGTTACCAACTAAAACAGAGAATAATAAACTTGATTTACAAAAATTGTGTGATAATAAATTAGAAAAAGTTGGAGATTTAGATGCTTTAGCACATAAAAACACAAATAAATATCCTGATTTTATTGTTGAAGAACTGAGTGTTGTAAAAAATATAATTAATGAAATATTATCAAAATATAGTGATAAGAAAATAGCTATAATTTCAGATCATGGTTTGACACATTTATCCCAATTAGTTGATGGTTTGAATCTCAGTGGCGTTAAATCTGACCACTCAGGTCGTGTTGCTATTGCTGCAAATCATGTTGTTCGTGATAATAACTATTTTATTTTAGATGACAATAAAACATTATGTGCATTAAAGCATAATTCTTTGTGTGCAAAAGTGCCAATAGGACAAGGTGCTCATGGTGGATGTACGCCAGAAGAAGTGTTGGTGCCAATTTTTATTATTTCTGATAATCCTAATAATACAAATTATAATATTAGGTTATTAACACATGAAATTGAGGGTAGTAATCCTGTCGTAAAAATCCAAATAACTGGTTTGACATCTTTAGATAAATTGTCATTGAAATATGATGATAATATTTATAAAATGAGGCATTTAGATGACGATGTTTATGAATCAGAAAAAATGAGGGTGAAAGAAGATTGTAATAAAATAACACTGTATGTAAATGGTGTTCCTTATGAATACAATATTTCTATTAATGTGGGTATTAAAACTGATGATTTGTTTGATTTTTAAATTAATATGTTATGAATAAAGATATATTAAGCAAATTGAGAGATGCATTTTCTCCGATGTCTATTTATAAAGATGGAAGTAAGACAAATAGTGTGTTCGCAGGAAGAAACTTGCCATCATTTGTTAAGGACTTTCTGATAAAGAAATATTTAGATGTGAATACAGGAGAGTTAGATGTTGTGTCTTTGAATGTTTTTTTGGATAGAGTCGTTCCTTCTAATGCGAGTCTAGTTAAAGAACAAATTATTTCGGGAGAGGAAGTATTGTTGTTAGCTCGTTTTATTATTTATATAGATTTGGTTAAAGGCGAAAAACAATTTTCAATACCTGATTATGGGATAAAACAGCGAGAAGGGATTATTCCTGAATTTGTTTATTCTAAGCATGCTGGTGAATTGGTTGATGGAGAAAGATGGGGTATTGTTAAATTATGTTTGTTGCCAGATGACGATGGTCGCAAATATCATGTTCAAATGGTAGATTATAAGCCATTTAAACCATATAGTTCGGTTGATGTAAATTATTTTGCTGAAGCAAGAAAGAATTTTACAACAGAAGAGTGGATTGATTTGCTTTTGTCAGCAATGGAATATGAACCAGATGGATTTGAATTTATGACGCAAAAATTAGAGTTTTTAACTCGTTTGTTGATTTTTGTTGAGCCTAGATTAAATGCAATTGAATTGGCACCCAAAGGTACTGGTAAATCATATGTTTTTGGTAATATGTCTAAGTATGGTTGGTTAGTTAGTGGGGGTAAAGTGACACGCGCGAAGTTGTTTTATGATAAAACAAAACAACAAAATGGTATAATTAAGAATCATGATTATACTGCATTTGATGAAATTCAGACTATTGTATTTCAAGAACCAGCAGAAATTCAAGCTGCACTAAAATCTTATTTGGAAAGTGGAAAAACAACTATTGATCAAAATGAATTTACATCGGAGTGTGGTTTAATGCTAATGGGTAATATACCATTAAATGAATATCATTTGCCAATTTCGCGTAGATATTTTGATTCGTTGCCAGAGAATTTTAAGGAGTCTGCATTATTAGACCGTTTTCACTGTTTTATCGAGGGATGGAAAATGCCTCGTATAAAGAAAGATATGATATATAATGGTTGGACAATAAACGTAGAGTATTTTTCGGAAATATTACATGCTATGAGAACTCAGAATTCTTATGGTTTGCTTTTTGATCAATTGGTGGAATTTCAGAAAGATGCAGATATGCGAGATTTTACCGCAGTAAAAAGAATAGCAACAGCCTATATGAAATTGTTATTTCCGCATTGGAGAACACTAGAAGATGTTGATAGATGTGATTTTGATAGGTATTGTTTACAACCTGCAATATATCGACGTGGTATTATTAAAGAACAGTGTCATAATATTGATCCAGAGTTTAAAACTACAATGCCTGATATTTGGGTTAAGTGTTAATTTATACAATTTAATTACTATGGAAAAAAGAAAATTTACAAAAGAAGAATTTGATTTAGTTAAGCATTTAGTGAAACAAGATTACATCAATAAGGTAACAGAAAAGACTGTAGAGGGGATTTATAATTTTCGTGGTGTGGATAATGTGGCTATCTGGAATGTGCGTGTGGTGATGACAGGTAAGAAACAAATTAAAAGAGAAATTCTCTTTAATTTTTGCATCGGTAGTTATAATTTGAAAGAGGGTGGAGAATATTATGCGGATGCTTATAGTAGAAATTTAAGAAAGATAACTGATACAGAGGATAAAGATAGATGTAGAACTAAATAAGTAGGATAGTTATGAAAACGCCCCTCAATCTTGTGTGGATTGAGGGGCGTTGTTGTGCGACCTCGTTGAGGTCGGAATTTGATTGTGGGCTTTTTAGAGTCTAGTATTTTGATGTTATACCTGATAGGGTATAAAATGATGGTGATGTTGTAATATTATACCCGAACGGGTTTACTCCTCGCTTTTGAGGTCGGCGATGTCTTGGAGCATGGCGTCGATGTTGCGGTAGATTTTGTTGCGTTGGCGTCAGCCATATATGCCACCTATTATCAGACCTATAATGCCTCCTACTATTATGCCGAGTAGCATCTCTCTATTATCGATTTTTGTGTATATCTCCCAGCCATTCCAGCAGAGCCATACGACAAACCATGGGTAACTGAAATATGACCATCGCTGATAGAGACGGCGTGTGCGCAAAATTTGGCTGCTTGCTGTAATTAAATCGCCATTGAGCAAATTCTTATTCAATCCCCAATGCGACCAAATGGTATAGATGAGGGCTATTGCCATAAAGGCGCAAGTGAAGATGTTGAGCGCAAGCGAAAAGTTGAGGAAATGGGCGCCATATCCATGTGCGAATCGAACTCTCGCCTTTGAAGCCTTTGTATCCTTGCCATAGGTTGATGAGCGTTTCTTGAAACAGGTCGTTCACCTCATCGTTGTCTTTCGAGAACATGAAACAGACGGTGTATATGGTGTTTTTATGCTCTCGTACTATTGGTTATTTTGCCTATTAGACGCACGTTTTACAGAAAAACTACATAGGGTGTCATATTTTTTTTGAAAAGATACGAAAAATGTGGATTAAAATTAGTAACTTTGCAAATGAATTCATCTAATAAATATTTGGACTGAGAGGTGTATTTTTATTATGTCTTTTGTGTCGAGATGCGACTTTAGGAGCATCAAGACCATTGTGTAAAGATTAAGAAATATGTTTTTTATGTCTTTCTGTCTAAAATAAAAATCTAAAAAAATGGATAAGGTCTCGGAAAACCCTTTAAAAAACCGACGAGAGAGCGTGATGCCACTTATGGCTGTGACGGCTCTTTTCGTTACTCTCTATTTGGTGTCGAACATCATGGCTGTGAAGGTTATTAGCATTGCCGGATGGTTCTATTTCGACGCTGGTACTATAACTTTCCCTTTTGCTTATATGCTTGGCGATGTGCTGACTGAAATATGGGGCTATCGCACTGCCAAAAAAATCATTTGGCTGACGTTTGTGTGCAACATAGTGATGGTGATATGCACGCAAGTGGGTGTGTGGTTGCCTTCGCCCGATTATTTGCAGACCGAAGCGAATGCCTACAACACGATGTTCACCTATGTGCCTCGTATTGTGATTGCTTCGCTCACGGGCTTTTTGCTCGGCGAATTGTCGAATGCTTGGCTCATGGGTCGCATCAAGCGCATGACGGCAGGGCGTTGGCTTTGGGTGCGCACGATAGCGAGTTCGGCTGTTGGCTATCTGTTTGATACTGTACCGTTTGTACTGATTGCTTTCCTTGGCGTAGTCTCTACTCACGACCTCTTGATGATGCTTCTATTTCAATACACAATGAAACTCGGCATCGAAGCCCTTTTTGGCACGCCAATGGCTTATATTGTTATCCGTTGGATTAAATATAAATTTGAGCGAGTTGGGGTTAAAATTGATTGATTTTATTTTTAACAGAAGTACATAATAAATTTATTGGACAAAATTGTTTGGTTGGTTTATTGTTTTTTGGGTTGGTTTACTTTGTTTTTTAAGTACATGCCTTGTGATTTTTTAATAGAAGTACAAAACTTATTTTAATATAAGTACATAATTTTTGTACTTGAAAAAGTGGTTGTCCTGATTACTTAGAAATATAAAATTAAATTTTGTAAACCTACAAACATAAAATATGTATTTCTGTTAAAATTAAACATTTAGGGCTTGTACTTGAAAAAGTGGTTGTCCTTACTAAATTAAACAAAAATTCTTGACTTTGTAAACCTATAAGTAAATTCTGTACTTATGTTGAAATAGAAATAAAAATAAAAAGAGAAGAATGGAGAGATATTCGATTATACGAGATAAGATGCCACGCGAATTTGTGCTGCTACAGGGCACAGGTTGTAGGTGGCGGCAATGCACGTTTTGCGATTATCATACCGATGTGAGCGATGACCCGTTTGAGGTGAATCGCTGTGTGCTTGAGCAGGTGACGGGCGAGTATGGCGTACTAGATGTGATAAATTCGGGCTCTGCATTCGAACTTGACGACCGCACAATTGAACTGCTCCAACGCATTATAGTTGAGAAAAATATCCATACACTTTGGTGCGAAATGCACTGGATGTATCGCCATCGCCTCGAAGAATTTAGGTCGCGTATATTCTCCCTACTCCCTACTCCTTACTCCTTGCTCCCTACTATAAAGTTTCGTTGTGGGATTGAGACGTTTGATGGAGAGTTGCGACAACAGTGGCGCAAGGGTGTGCCAACCTTAGTCAATGCCGAGGAGGTGGCTCGATATTTTCGAGGGGTGTGCCTATTGTGTTGCGTAGAAGGGCAGACCAAAGAGGCGATTCTTCGCGACATTGAGTTGGGCAAACGTTATTTTGAGTATTTTTCGGTCAACCTCTTTTGCAACAATACGACCAAAATTAAGCGCGATGCTCAACTCGCCGAGTGGTTCATACAAGAGGTGTATCCTACGATAAAAGACGACCCACGAATAGAGGTGTTGATAGACAATACCGACCTTGGGGTGGGTTGAAAAAATTTAGTTGTTGAAATATAAAAAGAGGCTGTGCCAACAATCTTTGACACAGCCTCTTTTGTTTATTGTAGCAAGAATGGGGATTTATTGTTTTATGAATTTTAGGATTGTTTCGTCGGAGCGTAGGATATAGATGCCTGGAGATAGGGACGTAACATTGATTGTTGATTCGAAGGTTGTTTTGATAAGGCATCCGCTAATGTCGTAGATGCAGATTGGGCTATTAGTCGGACGATTGAGGTGGAGGTAGTCGGTTGTAGGGTTAGGGTAGCACCATAGACCAGAGTTGGTTGTCGATTCGACAATTGTGGTAGTGGTTGAGTGACGATTGCGGTCGTATAGTCGATAGATAGCCATACCATTAGAGGGGCAATATTGATAGATAAAAAAACTACCATCCTCTTGTTTTTCCGCAAACAGCCAATTGAAAGTAGAGTAGTTGCCACCATCTTCATAGCCCATAGAGCCGATAGGATCAACCGATACAATTGCTTTGTTAGTAGTCATATTTCTTACAGTGAATCCTCCTTTGTAGTTTTCGCCACTGTTGTGTAGTAATATTTGATTTCCATACATATAGAAAACATCGCCACCGCCAGTTGTGTTGCGTTGAGGGGCTTTGGTGCCAGAGCGACCAACGTAAAACTGTGAACTTTCGCCTCCATCGTAGATGTAAAATCCATTTGCTCTTACATGGTAAATCCATTGTTCTGAGTTGTTGTTCATTGGAATCACATATCCAGCAGCCGAACCACTTATAGTTAGCTCTTTTGATTGGCTTACACGAATGATTTCCCCATTTTCGACTTCTATAATATTGACTGCATATTGTTTGTTTGGAAACATATAGATATAGCCTCCAGCGCCCAAAATATCGCCTGAGGCAGATATGAAATTGGTTTGTCCTGGTGCCGGGATGGTAGCATTTAGCGTAATTGCCGTTGGATTATTACGAAAATTAGATGGGTAGATTAGAAATTGGTGTGAACCATCTGTGTTTTTGTCGTTGCGGATAATCACATTGCCGGCATCGTCGCAAGCCACACCATAGCCTATACCACCAGCGACTGAGTCGATACATCCATTTTCGTCGAAGACAAATAAAAGTTTTTTGACACAGTCATTAACATAAAATTTGCCATTAAAAGCAGCTCCTTGTTGTGCGTTAGTGCCATCAATATTTTCGGGTGCATTGTCTAAATTAAGGCTTTGTTCCCAAATAGTTTCTAATGCTAGATCGAGAGTTTCGGGTTCGGTTGTTGCATCTTGGTTGTAGTTCAAAATGGTATATTTATATAAACCAACACCTTCGATGAGAGCATATAGATTAATCATCTCATTTTCATATTCAATGTTGCAAGTCATATACGATGCGTTGCCGTCGTTGTGTAGTGTGAGTTGTGGCGAGACGTTGTAGGCGTTGTGTATAGAATCGCTGACGTTGTAGATGCGTGCGGTGATATTAGATTTTGTCGCGTCGGTATTTAGGGCAAATGCATAGATCTTGGTGCGAAGTCGTAAAAAATCAATACCAGTAGCATTAGGGCTGAGTAGTGAGCTGTCGAATTGGTCGAATTTAGTTAGTGGTTGGTTAGAGGTATTCCAATTGAATGTATATTCGGTTGGTACTGTAATTTCGCTATTGATAAGTATATTGTTACGAGAGAATGGGGTGGTGTGTATCTCTATACTTTCGTTCCAAGATGTATTTGAGTAGTCGGTGTTTGCCGCCGAATAGCAAACCTTGTCTAATATACCATTTAGATAATTTACACCAGTGACGAAGAATGTGTTATCGGAAGCTGTGCGATTAAGTATGTATATGTACATATCGTTAGACGCACCACTTATGGTGAATGTTTCGGTTGTGGCGTCAATATTGTCATTGCCAAGCAATATAGTGGCACTTAGTGTATCAAATACTTGGGCATTTGCGTTGTCGTTGGTCCATTTATATAGTTTGAATAGGTCGGTAGATAGGTTGACATAATTGCAACCGATAAGTTCGCCATCGGCAGTGAAGGCAATGTCATTGAGTATTATGGTTCCACCTTCGATACCATCCATATTCATTTCGCTTATAAGTTCGCCCGATTCGGCATTGATAATGTTTATCGAAGGGTTCTTTTCAGAGTCGAGCGATAAGATGTACCATTTGCCATTGCGAAGCAAGGCTTTGCGAATTATTTGCGATTGCAAGCAATGGGGCATGGCGTTAGAGGAGACCAACTCTGGCTCATATCTCCCTTGCACTGTTCCTTTTTGTGTAGGGTAGTCCACTAAGTTAGGAGGGAATATTGCGTCGGCATTAAGTTCAGGTAGATTAGAGATGTCGAGGTAGTCTGTAGTGATAAAGTCGCATCCCATGTTGCCATAGGTTTTGTATGTATCGTTGCTATTAACTGTCCATACATTGACTTTTAGTCCAGCTTCGTGGAATTTTTCGACTGTTGATTTTGAAAAACCTCCCGATTCGATATCAACGTCCATTTTCCATTCTACGCACCAATCGAAGTGGTTGGCCCAATTAGAATTGGTTAGGAATTGCAAAGAAATATCGGGATAATTTTTACGTATATATTCAAGACAGGGCTTCATAGATGTAAGTATAACACATTTATTCCTAAAACCCTTTTCTTCGATTAGGTTGATTAGTTTAGGCATACCCGATTGGTCGTTGCTGTTTATTCCTGTAGCCCATTTCAATTCGATGACAGGGCGTACATTGTATTCGGAGCAAATATCGAGGAACTCCGCTAGTGTGCAGATAGATCCAGTATATTTCACTCCACCTCGAGTTTGGGTATATGTTTCGGCTTTTAATTGGGCTAAAGTCGATTTGTTGATAGTAAGTGAACCGCCAAGGCGTTCGGTAGTATCGTCGTGCGAAAGTACGATTGTGCCATCGGCAGCTACTTTAATGTCGCATTCTAAAAATTGATAGCCTTTTTGCGCACCATTTATAAATGCTTCAGCTGTGTTTTCTACGCCCCAATAACTACCACGATGCCCAACAAATAGAGGTTGAGCGGCAAGGATGATATTACAATTTATTAATAATGTAATAATCAGACTTTTGATGAGATGTCGTTTCATAGTATTATAGTTTATTGTTTTATTTTGCAAATGTAGTTATTTATTATCTTATAAACAAGAAAAAGACTCAAAAAAAAGCTCACTTCAAATATTTATTTGAGTGAGCTTTTTTTTATCGTTAGTTATTCCACCAACCTCTGCGTGCATGAAATATGATGTTTTCACCATCTTTGCGATTTTTCTTGCTAAGGAATGGTATTTGATAGTTAACACCAAATTCTACGTATTCAGCAATTTGCATGTGTGTTTTGCATGTTGCTTGAAGATAGATATTGTCCCATACACGACATTTGAGACCGAAACGGAAGTAGTGTGGTGCCTCATCAACTCCTGCTCCTAACGATTTATAGAAAAGTGGGCGTTTGATGAGTTCATCTTTGCAGTAGTCTCTGACATAGTCATAATAGTAGTGTCGTGTTGGATTATAAAGATATATACCCCAATCGAATATTACAGTAAGCATACCCATAGCAAATTCGTTGTTCAATCCCACGCCAACGCGGAAGTGGTCTTTAGTTGTATATGTAATTCTTGGGTCTTTACTATAAAGGTTGCGGGTTGTATTTTTTGTTATTCCTCCATTATAGAACATATCGACACCAAGACCAACACCATACCAATTGCATACATTATATATTGCGCCAGCATGAAATGTTGCGATAGCGAATTTTGGTTCTGCAATATCTTGTGCTACAGCGCCTGCTGCACCTGTTATATTCAAACTCCATCTATATGGAATATCAGGGAAATTGATAGGTTCACGTTCTTCTTCTGGGTTGATGCTAGCGGTCATACCAACACCACCATAGAATATATTTGCCCCTACATTAGGCATGCAAGTGCGACCATTACTCATGTGGATAAAACCAAATTCGCCATTAATTGCAAAATTGCGAGTGATAGGGAAGTTGAGGTTCAAACCTGCGTTGAGGTATGCGTTGAGATAGCAACCAAATATTGCATTGGTTGTAGCATCATAATAGTGGTCGGTATTTTGGTCTTCTTGAGTGTACCAATGTTCGTTTACCACACCTAAACCCGCAGCCAATTTAACTTGCATTTCGAAATGTTGAGTACGAATACAATTGAGCAATATATAAGGGTATAAGGCTACAGTATGACCATAGCGTTCAGAACCAAAATTTAGGTAAGTCATACCCAAACCGACTGTAGGATTCATTAAATATTGTTGCCAAGGGCGTTGTTGTGTAGAAGGAAATTCTACGCCTAACATGAGGCCCGTAGGGGCACTTGGCATGGCTGCGCTCATGTTGCTATGTATGTCAACATAAAAGCCCATTACGCCTTGGGTCTTGATAGCGAAATGGTCGTTGCCTGTTTCCAATAGTTTAGAGTTTTTTGATGTGTTGCTCTTATTTCCTTCGGCAAAGATAAGATTTGTAGAGAGGATAGCAATTAGGAGCAATAAAAAAATACGTTTCATTTTGTGTTGTATTGTTTTAGTGTATAGTTATGCATTAAAATCTTTGCAAAGTTAGCACATTTTGTCTTATTGGGCAAAATATTGATATATAATTGTGATATTCGACTTGTATATTTCTAAATGGCTGAAAAATATATATGCTGTTTTTGTTAATCTGTTGGTTTTTAGTATGATAAAATATTGTATAAAATATTTTATTATATAAAAAATAAGTACTATATTTGCATTTCAATATATAATTATAAATTTTTTATTCAAAAATAAAGGGGATGCTTATGTTAAAAAAATCTATATTTATAGTTGTTGCCTTGTTTTTTGTTGCTTGTGGTAATAAGCAAAAGGTAGATGTTGAGCAAGCTGATGTTTTATTGTATAGTTTATATGATAAGATGATAGCCTTGGATTATGATGATATTTCTTTATTGCAAGTTGATAGTTTGATTGATGTTTATTCTTCAGTAAATGAATATCAACGCGAGGCTGTATGTCGATTGCTAAAAGGTGCTAAGTTGTATAGTCTCGATAATCATTCAGGTGCGATAGATGAGTTGAAAATTGCCGAACAGCATATTGAGATTGACGACGAAATCGTAGGTCGTTTATACTATTATTTAAGTAGAGTATTGACCATTGAGAATCCCCATCAGAGTGAATATTATGCCAGATGTTTAGTTGATTGGGCTATAGAAAATAACGATTTGTTGCTTTCTGCGCAGGGGTACAAATTGTTGATGAATTTAGAGGAGGATATCGACTCAGCTGTTATTTATCGAGATAGGGCAGAGGATATTTTTGTTTTGTTAGGAGATACTTTGAGAAAAGACAAGACTAATGCTCGTTTTGCAATGAAATTTATGAATCACTTGAATGCCGATTCTGCGATAAATATGATATTGCCTTTTTATGAACGTGTGGGTTATGAACGTGATGCCGATGCTTTGGCTACTATTTACCTTATTGATAATAAGGCTGATTTGGCATTGCCGTATATCGAAAAATTAAAAGGAGAAAAAGATTTTGAATTTCAATATTATAACAATATGGCGGTCTATTATTCGCAAAAAGGCGAATTCGAGAAATCATTAGCTGTTTATGATTCTGCATTCCAGATCTATCAACAACAAGCGATGCAGATATTAGATGATCAGATAGCTCGTGTTAATGGTGAGTATGATAAAAAGTTGTATGACCAAGAAATTGAGCTACAGCATTATCGTATAGGTATAGTCTCTTTAGTTTTTGTTATAGTTGCAATAGTTACTATTATTTTCATTCTTTGGCTTGTACGTGTTTTTCGACGTAATAAGCTTGAAAATATAGAGCTAAAACAGGCTAAAGAGGAGTTAGAGGAGAAAAACGAAGATTTGGTAGATACAACAAAAAAACAGGCACAGAAACTATATGCTGTGTCTGATATTTGTAAAAACACATACGCCTCTATCGTATTGGCAAATCCCGATATGGTGAAAGTGATTAGCCGTTCGCTTTATGAGAATTTGCGAGAGACCTATCCTCAACTCTCCAATATGGATTTCACCTATATGTTTCTTGATTTCGTTGGTCTAAATGCTAAAGATATATGTCGTATTTTGAACGTACAAGAGGGTACATATTATTGTCGTCGCTCTGCGATAAAGAAGAAGTTAGGCTCCGAGCTCGACCAAGACATCGACGAAATATTCAACCAATTTTTCCTTGGTCAAACTCTCCCTAAAGAAAACTAACCTATGTTTTGCGTTCCGAAAAATACACACTCTCATTGTGTATTCTCATCCCATACCCTCAAGCAAGGTGCAAGCAAACTGTGCCGTAGAAAACCGTCAAAAACCAACACACACTCTCATTGTGTATTCACTCCTACAATTTTATTTAAATTATTTCCCTAAAAAATAAACTTTGCAAATTTGCAAATTTGCAAAGTTCTATTTTTTTTAGTCTGATTCTTTATTTATACAATTTTTTATAATTGCACATTTTCAGTTTGCCCTCAGAGTCGCGCAGGTGCATTCCGTTGCCTTTGCAGAATTTCCATACCTTGCAGTCGGCGCACTCATCTTTTTTCATCCATTCGCGATTGCGGTATGGCTCGAATCTATTTTCCCACACTTCCCAAAAATCATCTATATAGATATTGCCTTGGTGATAATTGCTACGGATGCTCGTGCATGCCGATATGCTGCCGTCGCAAAGTACCGATGCAATCGACAATCCGGCTTGGCAAGTGTAGTAGTGGTCGCGCACTTTGCCCTCATATTCGCCCAAGAAACCTTCGCAACTGAACGAGGCGTGAATTTTCTTCGTTTCGCGCATGCGTACAATGAAGTCAAGCAGGCCACGGAATTGCTCATCGGTGATTTGCAATTCAGGGTCTTTACCTCTGCCCGAAGGGAATATTGTGAACAAACGCCAGCGTTTCAAACCTATCGAGGCAAGAAAATCTGCCATTTCATCGAGATATGGATAGTTGCGAGGGTTGACGCAAGTTACAACATCGAATGCCAAAGTAGGCTCGGAAATAGCCATTTTGATGGCACGCACGGCGCATTCAAACGACTTCGCGTTGCCTCGCATCCAGTTATGGTCTTCCTCGAATCCGTCGAGACTAATAGTCAACGAGCGCAAACCGCTATCCATTAGCGAATTGAATCGCTCAGGGGTCATAAATAGTCCGTTCGACACCATGCCCCAAGGGAATCCACGGCGATAGAGCTCCAATCCGCATTGTTCGAGGTCTTTACGCATCAAAGGCTCGCCACCCGAAATGATTATCAACACTTTATTAGGGTTGACGTGAGGGGTGATGCTGTCAATCACCTTCAAGAAATCGGCAAAAGGCATATCCTTCAAGCCAGCCGTGGCGGTGCAATCACTACCGCAGTGGCGGCATTTGAGGTTGCAACGCAATGTAGATTCCCAAAACAATTGGCGTAGTTCAGGAATTTTTGCCTGATTAGATATATATCGCGACCAAAGATTAAGCGCAAGACGTTGTTTTATTGATAGTTTACACATATTGTATTTTTAGACAGAATGACATAAGGACAAAATTTATTTCTTTACATATGCCTTGCTACACCTGCGGTGTATCTTGGCGAAAGAATGACATATTTGTCGTTTTTTCTTTAGACATGAAGACATGAGAACATGATTTTTTAATTTGTAGGTTCTTCTTTGTCTTCTTGTTGTTCTTGTTCTTCGAGAGTGATGACTAAATTGGTTACTTTGGCTACACCATTAGGGAAAGATGTAGAATCTTGTTTAAATTCTAAAGGAACCATAACAGTGTCTGTTTTGAACGCACCATATTTATTGCCGTCTATATCTTCGAATATTAAAGCTATTTTTTGTGGTGGACAAAATTGGTAGCCATCGTAAAATTTAAAAGAGTTTTCATGAAATTGATATCGTATGTCGAATTCACCTAATTCGTTGCAATGAAATCTAAGAGGGAGTTCCTTATCGTTTTTATTTTCGTTTGTTAAATCGTTTTCTGTTTCAATGTCTATTTGTATAAAAGGAATAGGTCCATTTAGTTTATTTTGGACTCTACCTGAAATTGAGAATTCGGCAAGAGGGAGAGGTGCAGGTGGTTCAATAGGAGGTGGAGAATATAGAGGTGGATTAAAAAAGTCACAAGACTGAAGACCTGTAAAGGCGGCGATTATTGCGATAATCTTATTAATTATGCTGAAATATGTTTTCTTAATCTTTTTCATAGCGGTATAGTTTTATTCGTTGTTGTCTTTTTCTTCTTCGAGGGTGATGACTACATTGTCGATATTGGCAATCTGATTCCAACTATTGTTTGGATCTCTTTTATAATTAGGGGAGATGTAGATAGTGTCAGTTTTGTAATGCCCATTTTCGGTGGAGTCAATGTCGCTAGCAAATAGTGTGATTTCTTCTTCTGGCCAATGGCCATAGAGATCTATTTTGAATGAGCCATCAGCACTGGTTGTATCCAATGAATTTTGTGGG